>JAPLTR010000420.1 GCA_026398065.1 Verrucomicrobiota bacterium
CCGGCGGCATGCGCCCCGACTGGACCTCTGTCTACTATCACCGGGCCGACGCCCAGGGCATCGGCTTCGACCGCACCGCGACCGGCTCCAACGCCCTCGCCCAATACGCGCCCGCCGCCGCGCAACGCTGGTCCGACCTTGCCATCTGTCCCGACGAATTCCTCCTCTGGTTTCACCACGTTCCCTGGGACTATAAAATGCGCTCCGGCAAAACTCTCTGGGACGAACTCTGCCTGCACTATCAATCCGGCGTGAACTCCGTCCGCGACTGGCAGAAATCCTGGGATGCCCTCGCCGGCACCGTCGACGACGAGCGTTTCAAACAGGTCCAGTCCCTCCTCCGCGGCCAGGAGCGCGAGGCCCGCATCTGGCGCGACGCGTGTACCCAATATTTCGCGACATTTTCTAAGCGCCCCCTGCCCGCCGGCATCGAGCCGCCCGACTACAAGCTCGAAGACCTCCGCAAGCTCCGCGCGCCGTTCAGCATCAATCCGTAGGGCGGACTTCATTCTGACCTCGGTCGCCAGGCCTCATCCCATGCGTCTCGCCGCCCTCCTCGCCCTCGCTTCACTCACCACGGTGGTGATCGCCGCCCCCGCCTCGGTCGCCTTCGACTCCTTTGCCTACAGCGGCCGCGACGAAGTCTTCGCCGCGCCGCTCACTCCGGGCGAGTTCCGCAATCCCATCCTGGCCGGCTTCTACCCCGACCCGAGCATCTGCCGCGCGGGCGACGACTACTATCTCGTCAATTCCACCTTCGCCTACTTCCCCGGTCTGCCGATTTTTCACAGCCGCGACCTCGTCAACTGGACGCTGATCGGCCACGCCGTCGACCGACCCACGCAGCTCAACTTCGACGGTCACGGCGCCTCGCGCGGTCTCTTCGCCCCCGCGCTCAGTTATCACCAAGGCACGTTCTACCTCGTTTGCACGCTGATCGACAAAGGCGGCAATTTTCTCCTCACCGCGAAAAACCCCGCCGGTCCGTGGTCCGACCCCGTGTGGCTCAAGTTCGACGGCATCGACCCGTCGCTCTTCTTCGACGACGATGGACGCGCGTGGATGCTCAACAACGGCAATCCCCCCGACAACCGGCCGCTCTACCAGGGCCACCGCGCCATCTGGCAGCAGGAGTTCGACATCGCCACCCAGAAGCTCATCGGACCGCGCTCCATCGTCGTCAACGGCGGCGTGGACCTCGCGAAAAAGCCCGTGTGGATCGAGGGTCCGCACCTCTACAAGCGCGACGGCTGGTACTATCTCTGTTGCGCCGAGGGCGGCACCAGCATTCAGCACTCCCAGGTGATCCTGCGCAGCCGGTCCGTCACTGGTCCCTTCGTCCCCTGGGAAAAGAATCCTATTCTCACGCAGCGCGATCTCGACGGCACCGTCCCTCGCGCCGTCACCTGCACCGGCCACGCCGATCTCGTCGTTGGCCCCGATGGGCAGTGGTGGTCCGTTTTTCTCGCCTGCCGGCCCTTCGCCGGCAGCTACACCCTCACTGGTCGCGAAACCTTTCTTCTTCCGGTCAAATGGACCGACAACGGCTGGCCGCTGATCCTGCCTCCGGGCGAGCGAGTTCCTTACACGGTCAAATCTCCCTCCGCCGCGAATTTCGCGCCGTCCGTCGCGACCCCGCTCACCGGCAACTTCACCTGGTGCGACGATTTCTCGTCCGCCACGCTCTCCCCGCTCTGGATCATGCTCCGCCAGCCGCATGAAACCTGGTGGCAGGTCGGCCAGCCGGTGGGGAAACTGAGGCTCCAGCCGCGCCCGAACACGCTTTCCGGAAAAGCCAATCCCGCCTTTCTCGCGCGCCGCGTGCAGCACGCGAAATTCGACACCTCCGTCGGGCTCGAGGTCCCCGCCGGCCCCGACATCTCGGCCGGCCTCGCTTTGTTTCAGAGCGAGACGCACCACTATTTCCTCGCCGTCCGCCGCACCGCCACGGGAGCCGAACTCCTGCTCGAACTCGCCGACGGGGCAATGCCGAAAGTGATCGCCCGCGCCGATCTTGGCGACGCCTCACACGTCCAGCTCCGCGTCAGCGCCGACGAAACTGTTCTCTCCTTTTCCTACGCCACGAAACCCGACGCGTGGCAGCCTCTCGCGCCCGCCGCCGAAACGCGCCCCGTCACGGTACAAGCCGCGGGCGGTGGCCTGCACTTCACGGGCGCCGTGATCGGGATGCACGTACGGCTTGACCCCTGAGCCCGCCCGCTCGCGGCGCTCTTACTGCAGCTGGATCGCGATCACCGGCGCCTTCGCTCCCGGACGCAGTACAAACGCCCCCTCGGCCTTGCGGCCGTCCTTCTCGACCGTGATGGCGTACTCGCCGTGGAAACCGCGCACAGCGTATTTCCCCGCAGCATCGGTGGCACCGGAGAGCTTCGTGCGCCACTGGTCGAGCACGAGCGAACGGTAGACCTTGGCGTTGGGCTTCTCCGACCAGTCGCTGCGAAACATCGCGGCCGACGGACGCCAGTGAGCCTTTTGCCAGAAACCCCAGTGCTGCACGCCGACCACCGCCGGATGACTGAAGGCGAGGATCAGGAAATCGCGCGTGTAGTCCGCCTGCAGTTCCTCGTCGTCGGTGCTGACATCGAACTCCGTGAAACGGATCGGGAGTTTGAATTCCGCATAGAGATCGAGCGTGGCGAGCACATTGACCGGCGCATTCGGCTGCGCGCCGAAATGCCCCTGCAGGCCGAGTCCGCCGAGCGGGGCGCCTTTCTTTTTCAGGAAGGCGACATTGCGGTAGAAGTCCTGGCAGTGGGCCTTGTCCGTCGTGATGTCGTGGTTGCTGTAGTCGTTGAGGTGCTCGTTGAGCACGTCCCACTCGCTCAGCAGCCCCTTGGTGGCTGTGGTGACGTCGCGGATGTGCCCGAGCACAAGGCCCGGGATCTTGGCCTGGTCCGCCTTGTTGTCCTTCAGCTGCTTGATGCTCGCCGGCAGGTTTTTCCAACCGGGCCAGACCAGGACGTGGCCGCGCACGTGAAACTTCTTCTCGTTCAACCAGCGCAGCGCGGCGAGTGCCTGCGGCTGGTTGTAGCCGCCACCCCACTCGCCGTCCCACGCGGGCCACTTGAGGTCGTTCTCCGGGCTCGCCGCATTGAACAGCTCAAGCGTCTTCTCGCGATAGATCTTGTTTTCGGGCGAGTCCGTGACGAGGCGGGCGAACTGGAGTGCACTGCCCCATTGAAACGCACTGCGCCGCTGCTCAACGCGCACCGTCGCCCCGGAAATCGGCGCTCCGGCGGCATCGGTCACGCGCAATGAGAAGTCCCCCTTGCGGATCTGCTCGATGCGCGCGAGGGCGTCGCGGCGCCAGGCGGCGTCGGGCTCGCGGCCCTCGTAGCTGAACCGCGTTTTAGGGAGCCCGGAGAGCGCGAGCGCCTTGCCATAGTGCAGCACCTCGATCCCGCCGACCTCGATCGTCTCCCGCTTGAAGCCAAACCCAAACGCGACCTCCACCCCGCGCGCCGCGAAATCGTCCGAAAACGTGAAGGGCAGCAGAAACTCGTGCCACGCCCCGCGCATCGTCACGGTGCTCTCCACACTTTTTTTGTAGTCGGGCCCAGCCTTTTGCACGACCACGCGCAACTGTCCCGCGCCGGTCTCGTCGGCGGACGCGACAGCGCGCGCGTAGAAGCGCAGCAGCGCCACATCGCCCTTTTGCACCGCGAGCGTGAGCGGAGCCCGGACTTCGACGGCCCAGGCCGGACTCAGGTCGCGTTTTGTCTCGATCCGCCAGGCGTGGGTGAAGCCGGGACCCGTTGCGTCGACCGGAGTAAACACGAAGGCGTCGCCACTCCCCTGGCCACCATTGGCGACAAAGGCCCGGGCGGTGTCGCCCGTAAGAAGCGGCGTGCCGCCAGCCGGGGCCGCCGTTTGCGCGCGGAGCACCGCCGTTAACCACAGGCCGAGCCACACCGATCGGAATAGGAAGAAGCGCAGGGTGCTCATAAGAGATGAAATATGCCGGAAGCGGATCAAAGACCAGACCGCGTTCATTTCCCGCCCGCGGCAGCGGGTGTGCCAGCGGCCCCGGGCAACGCAGCGTCGAGGCCGCTGAACGTGTGAAATTCGCACTGTTGGCGGCGCAGTGCGGCAAGGATGGCAGGCAGCTGTTCCCGCGTCTCCTTTCGCCATTCATGGAACAGAATGACGGTTCCATCGCGGACATCGGTCGTCGCCCGGCGCAGGATTTCGGCGGCGGGCACCGTGCGGTCATAGTCCATCGATATCACCAGGTGCCGCGGCGTGTAGATCTTGAGGCGGGCGCGGGCCACGGCGGCGCGCAGGCGCTCATCCTCCTCCAGGAACGGTGGCCAGTACCAGCGGGGTACGACCGCCACCGCCGCGCGAATCTTTTCCTGCGCGCCGGCCACCTCGCGTTCGAGCGCCACGTCATCGAGGTCGCGGGGATGGGAATGGGTCTGCGAGTGGTTCGCGATCTCGTGGCCGGCCGCCGCGATGGCCTTCGCGGTCGCGGCGCTCTCGTCCACCCGGTCACCGACGAGCGAGAAGGTGACGTGCACTTTCTCCTTTGCGAGCAGCGTCAGCAAAGGCTCCGCGTCCGCGGGGCGTGGGCCGTCGTCAAAGACGAGGGCCACCCGCTTCGTCGCCGCAGATTCGGCCGCGTCGCCGAGTGTCGCCAGTACCGTTCCGAGCAGCATCATCGTCGTGATCAAACGCGTTTTCATGCAGGACCTCAGCGGTAGCGGTAGAGTTTCACCCGTTGCAGCGTAAAGCGCCCGGGCTCCAGGCGCACGTGGCGGCCCTGGTGGGTCTGGTCGCCGTTGAGCCAGCGGAGGTGCTTCCACGCGCCGGCTTCGTAACGGCCTTCGGCGCAGCGGAGGATGCCGATCGACGGATCGCCCGGCGTCGGCGCGGCGAACGTGATGACCACGCCGATCCCGCCGAAGAGAAACTCGTCTGGCCCGAGCTGGATCACGATCGCCCCGGCGGGGAGCAGCGTGCGATTGGCCGCACGATCGCCCGCCTCGTTGATCACGCCATCGGCGAGACCGGGCGCCTCCATCCGTTCATAGGTGGCGCTCATCGTCAGGCCGCCGAAGACCACGTCGTGCGGCTTCCGCTGCTCCGCGGCGGGAGGAAGCAGCGCCGTCATCGTGCCGCGGCCCTGGCGCTCCGTGATGAGCGGCGTGAGCTGGCGGATGAGGTCGTTACTCGCCCTGAGCAGGCCGGCGGCGGGCTCGCCAATCGACTCGATCCCGAACGGCGCGAAGCCAAAACCGCTGCACGCGCCGAAGGCGTACAGGTTGTTCACCGAAGCCTCGGGGCTGCGCAGGGCCTCGGGGACGAAAAGCGGGTTGCCGCCGCGCGTGTAGCGGTCGGCCCACTCGGTGAAGTTGGGGAAATAAATATCCGGACTGATGAAATCCAAGGTCGGCGCCGCCGCCCGCCAGACGTCGATCAGATGGGGTAGTGGACCCGCGCTCGGATACTGGCCGGGCTGATAGCCGGGCCGGATGAGCGCAGCATTCGCAAAGAGCGGCAGCGCGTACTCCGCGCGGCCGGCGGCGGCGACCTTCTCGACATAGAGACCGAAGGCCCACGCCATGAACAGCTCGGCCGTGGCGGGGCCCTCGCCGAAGACCTCCGTCCACGTCCCGCTGGTGCGCGCTCCGCGGCCGGCCCAGCGGTCGCGCAGTTCGGGGGCAAGGGTGTCGCGATGGGCCGCGAGGTAGCTGAGCAACGCCGCGGGCACCGGCGCCACAAACGCCGCATCGGCCGTCGGATGGCGGTCGCGCGCCTCGGGGATCATGCCGATCTCGTTTTCAACCTGCACGAGAATGACCGTATGCTGCGCGCCGTCGGTCTCGCGCAGGTGGCGCATCAACGTGGCAAACGACCGCGCATCGGTGTCGCGGTTGGTGGCGTCGAATGGCGTGAGGATCTCCATCGCCCGACCGGCCGAGTCGCGCGCGCGCGGAAAGCGGGCGGTGTCCGTCTTCACCCACGCGGGCGCATAGCACGACATGCTGTTCTTCCACGATCCGAACCACAGCAGCACGAGCCGCAGGTCATTTGCCCGCGCGTCGGCGATCAGGCCGTCCACGGTCGCGAAATCGAATTTTCCCTCCGCCGGCTCGATCACGTCCCAATACACCGGCGCGACGACGGTGTTCAGGTTGAGCGCCTTCAGTTTCGGCCACGAGGCGCGGAGGTAGTCCGGTTCGCCGTGGGAATTGCCGAGCTCGCCGCCGCACACAAGGAAGGGCCGGCCGTCGACGATCAGTTGCGTCGCCGTGCCCTGTTTGCGCAACGCCGGCAGATCGGCACCGGACGAGACAGCGGCCAACCACGAGACCGCGAAACTGAAAAGAATGAGCGGCTTCATCAAAATAGCGGAGTTGAGTGAATCTTGACGGAGGTGCGGCGTGTGGTCACCGCGGACTTCCACCGGCGATCAGACTGACCAACACAGGCGACTCGGCGGCGACAGCCAGGTCGGCACCCGGAAGCATCAACCCCGCGCCAATGGAGAGGTGAAAGCTCATTGGGTAGGGCACCCCTATCTCTTGAGCGCACTCGGATCGCCGGTGGGCGGCGGCGCGTGATCGGTTTTCGCGGGTGGGCCCAGCAGTTCCGTGAGGATGGGTTTCAAGCCATCGGCCCAGACTTGGTAGCCTTTGACGGTGGGATGCAGCTTGTCGACCATCATGCCCGGGATGAGCGTGCCTTCCCCGTCCGCGAGGCGATCGTTCACGTCGAGAAAGCGCACGGTTTTTCCGTCGGCGAGGCGGGCGAAGTTTTCGTTGAGGCGCCGGATCGTGGGAATCACGGCGGGGTTGTCGTTGCGGGGAAAAATCGCGGTCAGGATGAGCGTGGCCGCCGGCGCTTTCGCGCGGCACAGCGCAATGAGCGCTTTCATGCCGGCCGTGATGTCGGCGACCCTGGCGTCGTCGGCCGG
>JAPLTR010000698.1 GCA_026398065.1 Verrucomicrobiota bacterium
GACTCCGGTCAGGCCCGCCAAGCCGGGCCTTCCCTCCGTCGGAAGCTTGCCATCGTTCCCAACCTCACCCACTCCCTCGGGAGCAACCAACAACCCGCCCAGTCTCTTATCGTAGGTGGTCCAAGAGTGTGAGTCCGGTCACGGCACAGCGCATTCATTATCCCGGATTCCAGCGCAGTCTCCAGGCGACCGCAGGCGCGGCGAAAGTCGCATCGACGGAGCGCGCGAGCGCATAGCCTGAAACGTGGCGACTACAGAATGCCGGAGTCGGTCGCCAGATTGCAGGCCGTGCTCCAGGACAGTGTGGCATACTTACCGTCACCGTCCTTGAGGAAGCGATTGCGCCGAATGAGCCGGGCGTCGAAACGATGCTGCTCATCAACGCAAACAATGGCCAGCACGCTGAAGTTGCCGTTTCGCTTCACACGCACAAATGAACGCTCCTTGTGGGGCGTGATTGTCTTAATCTCAACCAACTCGTCCCCAAGGCGACCGTCGTGGCCCTGTGCATGGTCGCGGGAAAGCACGACGCCGAATCTCTCGGCGACATATAACTCTCCGATCTTACCCCAAAGCGGTGATGGGGTGCCTGGATTGGCTTCATCGTGAGATGCGGCCTCCGAAACGAGCCGGCGGAGGGACGGAGCCTCCGGCTGCGGCGCATCCTTCGGAAATTCGACGTAGATCTGCTGCCTCTCTTGAAGCGCTATCTGATCGTTGATCCACGCCCAACTGACCCATTCGCCGTCGTCCCAATCCCCTCGCTAGAATCTGCGATAGGCAGTCCCGTCATCGAACAACGCATGTATGGATCGCTCATGTGCTCAGTCGAAATCCATGGTAGCCCCGTCATGCTTATACGTCAGGCGAAAAAAGGGGCCGAAGCCCCTTCGTTCAGTCCTCGTAAGGAAGCATGAGAGTGAGGACCGGGGCCGCGGTGTCGCCCGGGCCGATATGGAGTTTCGGGGTGTGCGTCCGCCCGATGATGATGACGCTGAACCGGACCAACTCCGGGTCCGACGCGCTGCGGATGGCGAGCTTGGCCATGGTGGAGATGTCGTGTCAGATGCCGGAGACATCCTGGCCTGGCCGTTGCAGCGCCTCCTCAATGATGGCCCACACCGCCGACGTGCAGGCGAAGGGGTATTTCCAGTGTTGGCGGATGGAGTCGGCCTGGCTCAGGTCAACGAGGACGCCGTCCTCGATGGCTTGGGCGCGGGAGTAGGAATAGATCGTTTCCCCGAACGGATTTTCACAGGACATGGTTTCATGCCGTTCGGCCCGTGGGGCGTGCGTCACGTCACGTGACCTTATCGCCTACTGCCGATTGGCGATTTTCGCCCCACACCCGAAAGTCAAAGCGGTGGACGGAGCGCCGAGGCCGTGTCCTGCGTAGCGGGACCAACGAGGGGGAAGCAGAGTGATTCCGCGTGGTGGAGATCGCGCAGCGATACTACCTTGACCGGGTGTAAAATGGCGAAACCAGCGGCTGGCAGTCGCTAGAAGTTTCGAGCGAAGCGAGCGTCGGTTCGGTGATTAGGAGCGGCGCCGAAGGACACAAAAAAAGGCGGCCGGGATTTCCGGCCGCCGTTGTCGCGAGGGTCACTCGCTCTGTTCGGACTTCAGTTCCGCGAGGCGGTCGAAGATGAACGTGTGGGCCTGGTCGGCCAGCTTGGCGACGAGCGGGAGGTCATCACGTCCGAAACTGTCGGGGTCGTGATAGTTCTTGGCGTCGTCCACGGAGGTCCGGGCGAAGGTCACGTTGTAGAATTTCTTCTGGTCGGCTTCGTTCTCCCACACGGCGGCTTTGATCCGACCGAGGCGGAAGGTTTTCACCGGCAGCTTGGGGCTGGTGGTGGGCTTGGCAGACGAGGCGGGTTGAGCGGTCTTGGAGGGCATATAGTTCCTTTTTTGATTTTGAGGAGCGGGATTGCTGTCTCGCCCCAAGGCGGGGGTGCCGGCCGGGACGAGGGGACGGTTGGGGGGATTCCTTTCAAGGAGGACCCGAACGCTCCCTGTCCGCGCAGCGGCGGCGCGGCTGGAGGGGCCGCCAGAGACAGAAATAACGATCCCGGAAAAAAGGACGTGCCGCCTTGGCGGCGTTGCCCGGAAGAACGCGCACCGCTCGCAGCCATGACCGCATGCAGCGCTGCCGGGGTGCTCCATGCTGCCACCGGATCAAAGCGTGGGAGAGTGATGCCGCAGAAATTCCGCAACGGTCTCGCCCGGTCCAGGACGATGCCGAGTCGCGACACCGCCGGCCGTGAAGACTCCCGCCGACGAGGCCGTGCCACACGCTCAGCGCGAGTCGCGGAGCTGAAGTCCGCAGTGACCGCGCCTGCCGGCCGGCCGGTTCCGGCCGCTTTGGGTCCGCAGGCACCGCTCGGTTTGTGGGG
>JAPLTR010000101.1 GCA_026398065.1 Verrucomicrobiota bacterium
GTTGCGGTTGACGCGGAAGAACTGCGCGGGGGCCAGCTCAGCGGCGAGAGCGGCGAGAGGCTCGTTGACGAGGCAGCGTTCGCCTGCGCGGGTGACGAGGAAGGTGAGTTTGTTCTCGGAGAAGATGTAGGCGATGTCGGCGATGGCGACGGGCTGGGAGGCAGGGCCGCGCTGGGCGAGGATGCGCTGGCGCGGGGCGGTGGCGGGTGGTGTGGCCAGGGCGGAGGCGAGGGCGACGAGGTTGGTGGCGAAGTGACGGCTGAGGTCGCGGTATTTGGTGAGCGCGGCGTCGAGTTCGGCGCGCTTGATCGGTTTCAGGAGATAGGCGATGCCGTGGGTCGCGAAGGCCTCGAGGAGATAGTCGTCGTGCGCGGTGACGAAGACGACGGGACAGGGCGGGGGCGTGGTGCGAAACCAGTCGAGCGTCAGGCCGTCGCCGAGCTGGATGTCGGCGAAGAGGAGGTCGGGCGCGGGATTGGCGCGCAGCCACTTTTCGGTGGCGGCGAGGCTGTCGACGGCGCCGACGACGGTGCAGGGCGTGGCGGCGGACGCGAGAAGCTGGGCGAGGCGGTCGCGCGCGGGGGCTTCGTCTTCGATGAGGAGGGCGCGGAGCACGGCGGTCAGGTTAAGCAGTGACGAGCGGCAGGCGCACGCGGAATTCGGCGCCAGAGGCGTCGACGAACAATTCGCCGGGCGTGAGCAGCGCGACGCGTTCGCGGAGATTGGCCAAGCCGGTGCCGGTGTTGGCGGTGGCGTCGGCGTGCGAGCGAGGTGGGAGCGTGGCCTTGGGGCGGAGGGGATTTGTGACCACGGCGGCGGCGAGTTCGAGACGGACCTCGATGGGGAGCGGTTCGGCCTCGGAGAGGCGGTTGTGCTTGATGGCGTTTTCGAGCAGGACCTGGAGCGAGGCGGGCGGAAGACGGCGCGGGTCGTGAGGGGCGGGAGCAGGGAGCGTGATAAGAAGGCTGCGGGGGAAGCGCAGTTCCATCAGCCGGACGTAGGAGCGGAGGAAGGCGAGCTCCTCCTCAAGGAGGACAAGGTCGCGGTTTTTCTGCGTGAGAAGGTAGCGCGAGACGTCGGCGAGGTGGGCGTTGAACGCGGCGGCGGCGGGCGGGTCGCGCTCGATGAGGGCGGCGAGGGTGTTGAGGCAGTTGAAGAGGAAGTGCGGGGCGAGCTGGCCCTTCATGTTTTCCAACTCGGCCTGGAGGCGGGCGCGGTCGAGCTGGGCCAGGCGGTGCTGGTCGCCGTGGCGCTCGCGGATGAGGAAGAGCGTCTCGTAGGCGTGCAGGAGGAAGAGGACGGTGACGGTATTGTGCGTGACGATGGTGCGGATGGTCGCGAGCCAGTCGAAGAGCGGGTAGGGCGAGTGGATGTGACGCAGCCAGAGCCAGACGGTCGCGATGGTGAGCGGGACGGTGCAAACGAGGTTGGCGGCGGCGAGGATGACGAGCTTCCAGAAGGGATGGACGAGCCAGTCGAGGTGGGCGCGGAGGCGGAGGGAAAGCGCGCGGTTGGCCTCCCAAATGGCGACGGCGGCGAGGAGGAACCACGCGGTGGCGAGCCAGTAGTCGGGGTCGGCGAGCGGGAGCTTGTCGAAGAGCAGGGCGAAGCGCGGGATGACCACACCCAGCAGGAGGTAGCCGAGCGCGCGGATCCACCGATCATGGACGGAGGGGCGCGCGGCGGGCGGAGATTCCGGGGGCGGAAAATCCGGCTTCGGTGCAGAAATCTCCCACTTCGGTCGGATGCGGGTTGAGGCCATGCGGACGCGTGGCACTCCAGCGGGCGTCAAACCGACCCGCAACTGCAATCCCGTCCGCCCCGGATCAACTGCCCCCGCCAT
>JAPLTR010000844.1 GCA_026398065.1 Verrucomicrobiota bacterium
AGCGCAACTACCTCCCCCCGCTCAGTCGTCGCGCCGCCCGACGCCGCCGGTGAGCACCAACACGAGGTGGAGCAGCTGCCCCAACGAGGCCACGAAGGCCGCCACGTAGGTCAGCGCCGCGGCGTCCAGCGTCTCGTTGACGCCCTCCATCTCGTCGCGGTCGACGATGCCGAGCGCCACGAGCTGCTTTTTCGCCCGCGCCGTCGCGTCAAATTCCACGGGGAGGGTCACCAACTGAAACAGCGCGATGATGAGGAACGCCGCGATGGCCAGCTTGAGCATCAGGCCGCCCAGCGCGCCGCCGACCATCCACAGGCCGACCATCGCGAAGAGACCGGCGACGGGCGAGGCGAACTGCGCCGCCGGCACCAGCGCCTGGCGGAAGTTCATCATGCTGTAGCCCACCCGGTCCTGAATCGCGTGGCCCGCCTCGTGCGCCGCCACGCCCACCGCCGCGAGGCTGCTGCCGTGGTAGTTGTCGGGCGAGAGCGCGAGGCGCTTGTGCGACGGGTCGTAGTGGTCGCTGAGCATGCCCTCGACCTCGACGATCTCGATGTCGTAAATGCCCGCGCTCTGCATGACCGCCTGCGCGGCGTCGCGTCCGGTGACGCCGCCGCGCGAGGGGATCTGCACATTCTTCCGGTACGCGCTCATCACACGGTACTGCGCGTAAAAGCCGAACAGCAGGGGAACGAGGATCAGGAGCATCCAATAGGAGAAGTACATGGCCGTGGTGGGTTAAAAGTTAAGTGGAAGTGATGTCCCGGTGAAGTCCCCGAGGAGACCGCACCGGTTCCCTTAACGGTAAACAAAACGCGCGATTCGCCAGAGCAAATCGCGCGTTTGGAAACGGGCCGGAATTTTCTAATTCAATGTAGGTCGGGCTTCACGCCCGACACTCCGAAAAAAATCTGTCGGGGACAAACCCCGACCTACAAAACCTCAGCCGATCTTCGGCACGTCCACCCAGCGGCGCTCCGCCCAGGACTTGAGGCCGAGCTCGGCGAGCTGCACGCCCTTGGCGCCCTGCAGCAGGTTCCACGGGAACGGGTCGCCCTTCACCACGTGCTTCAGGAAGAGTTCCCACTGCACCTTGAAGGCGTTGTCGTACTCGCCCTGGTTCGGGACCGTCGTCCAGCCGTCCATGTACTTGATCGGGCTGTCGATGTCGGGATTCCACACGCAGCGCGGCGTGGCGGAGAGGTGCTGCGCGGTGCAGTTGCGGAGGCCCGCGACCGCGGAACCGTGCGTGCCGTCGACCTGGATCGTCAGCACGTCGTCGCGGCGCACGCGCACATCCCACGAGGAGTTAAAGTGGCAGATCACGCCGTTCACGAGTTCGAAGGTCGCGTAGGCCGAGTCGTCGGCGGTGCACTTGTAGGGCTTGCCCGCCTCGTCCCAGCGCTGCGGGATGTGCGTCGCCCCGAGGCAGGTGAGGGACTTCACCTCGCCGAAGAGATTCTGGATCACGTACTGCCAGTGGCAGAGCATGTCGACGATGATGCCGCCGTCGTCTTCCTTGCGGTAGTTCCACGACGGGCGCTGCAGCTTCTCGTGCTCGCCCGTGAACACCCAGTAGCCGAACTCGCCGCGCACGGAGAGGATTTTCCCAAAAAATCCGGTGTCGATCAGGTACTTCAGTTTGAGCAGGCCGGGCAGCCAGAGCTTGTCCTGCACCACGCCGTTCTTGAGGCCGGCGGCGGTGACCTCCTTGGCCAGCGCGAGCGCTTCCGCAGAACTCGTGGCCGTGGGCTTTTCGCAGTAGATGTGTTTCTTCGCGGCGATGGCCTTGCGCACGCCGACCGGGCGCTGCCCCGTCAGGGTCGCGTCGAAGTAGATCTGGTTGGCCGGGTCGGCGAGCGCCGCATCGAGGTTGGTCGAGTAGCGCTTCACATTGGCCCGCGCCGCGAGGGCGGCCAGCTTCGGCTCGCTGCGGCCGATCAAAATCGGATCGGGCATGATCACCTCGGAGTCGCCCAGCTTGATGCCGCCCTGGTCGATGATGGCCTTGATCGAGCGCAGCAGGTGCTGGTTGGTGCCCATGCGTCCGGTGACGCCGTTCATGATGATGCCGACTTTGTGCGTGGTCATATGCGTAAGGTTGGAGGGGTTGAGGTGAAAGGCGCCGAGTCTACGCGGAAACGGCGGCTTGCGTTAGCACGTTTCCGACTTTTGCTAGCACGAATCCGACCATGCTCGCCTGGAGCCCCCTCCTCATCCAGAAAATCGAGATCCACGCCCTGGGCTTCGTCCTGCGCAAGCTCCAGCTCAACCGCCACCGCGACGCCGAGGTCGCGCCGCACGGCCACGCGTTCGCCCAGCTCATCCTCTACCTGTCCGGCGAGGGCGTGCAGACCGTCCGGGGTCGCCGCCGCCGCGCGCGCGCCGGCGACCTCTTCGTGATCCCCGCGCACACGCCGCACGGCTTTTCCGTCGCCGGCCGCAGTCCCCCGCTCTGCCTCGTGCTCGACTACGAACTCTCCGGCGCCGGCCGCGTCCGCGCCGCCCACCGCACCCTCTCCCCCGCCACCCTCAACGCGCTCCACGCCCTCCTCTCGCGCGTGCCCCGCAAGGGCCGCCTCACCCTCGCCGACTACCCCGCCATCCTCGCGGTCGTCGCCCGCCTCCTCGATCACTCCCGTGAAGTCGCCCCGCCCGCCCCCACCCTCTACGAGCGCCTCAGCGAAGAAGTCCGCGCCCCCACCCCGCTCGCCAAAATCGCCCGCCACCTCGGCTACCACCCCGACCACCTCAACCGGAAATTGAAACGCGAGTCCGGCCTCGGCCTCCGCGCCCTGCGCGACCGCGTCCGCCTCGAATCCGCCCAGGCCGCCCTGCGCACCGCCGCCACCGTGGCCGAGGCCGCCACGCACTGCGGCTTCGACGACCCCAACTATTTCGCCCGCTGGTTCCGCCGCCAGACCGGCCGCACCCCCAGCGCGTGGCGCGGTTAGGACACGACGCCGGCAAAGATCCCGCGTTTTCGCATTCCCAATCTCCCCCGAAACGATTCCACTCTCCCCGCCTCGCCTCACCGCGCCCTCGTCGCCCCTCCTTCGTATCCCCTTACCCATGCGCCTCCACCGCACTCTCGCCCTCGCCGGCCTCGCGCTCGCCGCGACCCTCGGCCTCGCCGCCGCCGACACGCCCGCCCCCGCCGCGCCGCCCGCCACCAAGGCCCCCGCCGCCGTGCCCTATCCGCTCATCCTCGGTCCGATCCGCCTCTGGGAGGGCGACGCCCCCGGCGCGCTCGGCCAACGCCCGCAGGACATCCCGACGCTCACGCCCTTCCTCGCCGACAAGGCCAACGACACCGGCGCCACCATCCTCGTCCTCCCCGGCGGCGGCTACGGCAACCTCGCCGAACACGAGGGCACCGGCTACGCCCAGTTTTTCGCCGCCCACGGCATCAGCGCCTACGTCCTCAAATACCGCCTCGGCTCCAACGGCTACCGCCACCCCGTGATGCTCAACGACGCCGCACGCGCCCTCCGCCTGCTCCGCACCTTCGCGAAGCGCGACGGCCGCGATCCCGCGCGTATCGGCGTCATCGGCTCCTCCGCCGGCGGCCACCTCGCCTCGACGCTCGTCACGCACTTCGACGCCGGTAACCCCGACGCCGCCGATCCGATCGACCGCGAGAGCTCCCGGCCCGCCCTCGGCATTCTCTGCTACCCGGTGATCTCCCTCCTCGAGTTCGCCCACGCCGGCTCGCGCAAAAACCTTCTCGGCGCCGACCCCGACCCCGAGCTCGTCAAGTTCCTCTCCAGCGAACTCCAGGTCACCAAGGACACCCCGCCCTGCTTCCTGTGGCACACGGTCGAGGACAAGACCGTCCCCGTCGAAAACACCCTGATGTTTGCCGCCGCCCTCCGCCGCGCCGGCGGTTTCCCCTCGGTGCACATCTACGAAAAGGGCGCGCACGGTCTCGGCCTCGGCCGCCCCGACCGCCCCGCCCCGCCCTGGGCCGACCAGCTCCTCTACTGGTTCAAGGAGCGCAAATTCACGCCCTGACCGCGTGCACCGCCGCCTCACACTGCGACTTCGTCCGAAACGGTGGGAGGGGCTTTACGCCCCGACTCCGATTCCGCGTCCGCCCGCATGAGCCTCGCCTCCGACCTTCTCGCCGGCGCGATCCGTCTCGGCTGCGGCGTGCGCCTGCTCCCTGACGATGCGGTGCCGGCCGGGCCCTGCGTCTTCTTCGCTAACCACTCCAGTCACCTCGATTTCGCCACCATCTGGGCCGCCCTCCCCGCCGCCCAACGCCGCCGCGTCCGCCCCGTCGCCGGCCGTGACTACTGGGAGAAAACCCGGGGCCGCCGCTGGCTCGCCAGCAATGTCTTCAACGCCGTCCTGATCGAGCGCCAGAAAGTCACCGTCGCCACCAATCCCCTCACGCCCATGGTCGAGGCCCTCGACGCCGGCGCCTCCCTCATCGTTTTCCCCGAGGGCACGCGCAGCCCCGATGGCAAGATCACGACCTTCAAGTCCGGCCTGCATCACCTCATG
>JAPLTR010000384.1 GCA_026398065.1 Verrucomicrobiota bacterium
GACTTCGTCACCGCGATGATGGCGCTCTTCATGGTGCTCTGGATCTCCGCGCAGGATAAGGAAATCCTCATCGCCACCTCCCAGTATTTCCAGAACCCGTTCCGCTCCCCGATGGACGCCACCTCGGGCGTCCTGCCGTTCAACAGCAACAAGACCTCCGCCAGCTCCGGCAACCAGGCCGGCAACGAAAAGGAGCAGGACCGCAACAAGCAGATCCAGCTCACCTTCCTCAGCTCCGTCGCCGCCGATTTCTACCGCCTCCTCCACCTCGACGAAAACCTCGCCGGCAAACCCGTCGACGTCCAGGTCACCACCGACGGCCTCCGCGTCACCCTCTTCGACCGCTTCGAGCGCCCGCTCTTCGTCGGCGAGACCACCGAGTTCACCGAATGGGGCCAGTTCATCCTCCAGAGCCTCGCCTGGACCATCGAGCGCCACCATTTCCGCGTGACCATCGACGGCCACACCAAGACCAACCTCTCCCTGAAAAAGGAGGGCTACACCGCCTGGGAACTCTCGGCCGACCGCGCCAACGCCGCCCGCCGTGTCCTCGTGCACTACGCGGTCGAGCCCGCGCAGATCGAGCGCGTCACCGGTTACGCCGACACCCGCCCCATGGAGGGCGAACGGCCCGACTCCGAGGCCAACCACCGCATCACCCTCAGCCTCACGCTCACCGCCAAGCCGCGGTTCACCGACAGCAAGAGCGTCGACAAACCCATCCCGCTCACCCTCACCGCCGAGCAGCGCGCCGCCAAAGAGGCGGAGGACGCCCGGGCCGCCAAGGAGGCCGCCGCCGCGCGCGCCGCGCTTTCCAAGAAATGAAATCCTTTTTGCAGGGCAAAAAATCCCTCCCGCTGTCCGGCCTCCGCGCCCCGCTCACGCCGCCCGCGCCGTCCGCGCAGTCGTGCTCGACCTCGCGCACCGCCGTGAATGCGGGGGGCCACGCGCCCGGCCACGCCCACACCCCCGGCGCCTCGAGCGCCTCGGTGGAGGTGGTCAAGGAGGGCGACAAGGTCGTCCGCCTCATCGTGACCTGCGTCTGCGGCGAACGCGTCGAAGTCGAGTGCCTGTACCCCGCCGGCACCTGACCCCGCTGGCCCGCCCCTGTCGGGCGTCCGTCTTGCGGACGCCTCCCGTCGTTCCTCTCGCAACCGAGCCTCGGTCCACCACGCCGCGCTCCCCGCACTGCTGAGTTCCCCTGACCAGTGCGCCGGACTTGTGCCCGCCCGCCGGCCCGGACCAGTCTCGGCCATGCGTTCCGCCGCCTTCGTCCCCGCCCCGGCCCCTCGTCACCCGCCATCGCTCACCCCCGCCGCGATCTCCCGCCGGCCCTGGGCCGCCGCGGCGCTCGCCCTCGCCGCCCTCGTTCTGAGCGCCGCCGCGCCCGCCGCCGAACCGCCCAAGCCCCACCACGCCGCCAAGCTCCTCGTCGTAAACGACGACGGCTTCAGTGCGTTTCACAGCGGGCGCTATCAGACCGCCGACGATCTCCGCCGCCAGATGCTCAGCTACCGCGACACCCAGGTCGCCGTCATGGAGTGGTGCGTCATCGCCGGCAGCCGGTCCAACTATCCCTCCACGGTCACCGAGCTGATCGGCGACGGGTTGAAGGAGTTTCCCCGCCGCGGCGACCAGCTCGCCCACGAAACGCTGCGCCGCTTTGTCACCGAGGGCGTGGACACCCTGCAGGTCGTCGCCGCGGCCTGCCACGAGGCCGGCGTCGCCTGCTACGCCTCGCTCCGCATGAACGGCGACTACGCCGCCGACATGTGGGGCGGCTCCTTCCCGCGCTATGCCAACAGCACCTTCTGGTGGGATCACCCCGAGTACCGTCTGCGCGACGCCAGGGGCAAGACCCTCACCAAGCTCTCCTTTGCCTTCGCCGAAGTGCGCGACTTCAAGCTCCGCATCCTCCGCGAGGTGGCGCAGCGCGACATCGACGGTATCAACCTCGATTTCCAGCGCCACCCCGACTTCTTCGGCCACGAGGCGCCGATGGCCGCGGCGTTCCAGGCCCGCTATCACGTCGATCCCGCGACCGTCCCCGCCACCGACCCGCGCTGGACACCCCTGCGCTACGAGCAGATGACGCTCTTCGTGCGCGCCGTGCGCGCGCTGCTCGACGAGGCCGGTCAGAAAAAAGGCCGCCACCTCGGCCTCTCCGTGCGCATCGACTGGCAGAAGTCCCCGCTCTGGGGCTGCGACGTCGCGACCTGGCTGCAGGACGGGCTGCTCGACTACCTCGTGGTCGGCCAGTATGGTAAAGGCGGATACACCTTCGACCTCGCCCCCTTCGTGGCGCTGGCGAAGGGCACCGGCTGCGCCGTCCTCTTCGGCGAGGAGGCGATCCTCGACGGCCACGACCGCACTGCCGAGGAGGACCGCCTGATCGCTGCCGGAAAGATGGTCGCGACCGAGCGCAAGACCCTCACGCTCCCCGAGTATCGGGCCCGCGCCGCCCGCTGGTACGCCGCCGGCGCCGACGGCATCCACCTCTTCAACGAAAGCGACCTGTCCGTGATGCGCGTCCTCGGCACCGTGCCGCCGTCCGTCAGTCCTTGAACCCTGGTGCCGTCGGCGCCCTGGTGCCGTCGGATCATTGCGAACAGGTGAAGCCGAGGAACCACGCGCGGCCGAATTCGGCGGTGACCAGCTGTAGCTCCTGCCGGTCGCCCATGAGCTCGGCGTGGCCCTTGCCGGTGAGATTCCACCCGCTGACGTTGACTGCCCACGCCTTCGGGAGGCGGTAGGAGAGATTCGCGGTGAGGCGGGTGACGGGCGCGTCGTAGCGGTTGCGGTAGGAGTCGGTCAGGTTGACGCGTTCGGTGAGCTTCAGGCCGGTGTAGTTCCAGGCGAGCTTGGCCGAGAAGCGTTTCAGGTCGTAGAGGACGGCGACGTTCCAGGCGCGCCGGGGGGGCGCTGAACGGGGCGACGGGCCGGAAGTAGCTGCCGTTGCTCATCCGCACGGCGAAATCGCTGTCGAGGAGGGTGAGGTTGGCGTTGAGCTTGAAGCCGTCGAGCGGGCCGGGGAGGAAATCGAGTCGGCGGAGAACGGTGAAATTCACCGCCTTAACTAAGTAACGCGGCCGTAACCTGGGCCGGCCTGAGGGGTGGCGGTCGGCCGGTGACCGGCGCAGGGGAACCCCCAACCCCCGAGCAAGACCCCGTTCGGCGGTCCCGGCTGTTCTCCTTCGGCGGTTCAATTTTCCCCCAAGAGGCACGACTCGTAGCCGGCCTAATTCCGGGATGTGACCACTTTGTGACTAAAATTTTACGGCCCCGAACCGAAATATATGCGAACGCCGGCTGAGTACTTTTCCTCGCAGCCCGCGGTCCTTCGACATGCGACCTCTGTTCCACGAAAAATCTCACCTGCTCCCGCGGACTTCGCGGGGCCCTTCATCCTCATTTCTAGCGGCCGACCGCGTCGGCCAAGTGGCTCAGGTCAGGCCTTCGCCGCACTCCGCGGTTCCGCCACCTCCGTCCCATAAATTTTTCTCTCCCGCTCTCACCTAACTGCACCGTAATGAAATCGTTCAATCGCCTCCATATCCAATGGCGCCTCATCGCCGTCTTCGGCGTGGTCCTCGCCGCCGTCGCTGTCGCCAACACCTTCGTCTTCCGGACGACCCAGCAGAATCTGGACAACAGTTCCTGGGTGAAGCACACCTACACCGTCATCGCCACGGCCAACCGGGCGCTCAGCAACCTGGTCGATATGGAGACGGGCCTGCGCGGCTTTCTCGTGGGCGGCAAGGACGCGTTCCTCGAGCCCTACAACCAAGGCGGCACCGCCTACAAGGCCGCGCTCAACGAGCTGAAACAGCTCACCGCCGACAATCCGGCGCAAGTCGCCCGCTGGGACGACATCGGTCGCCGGGCCGCCGCGTGGGATGCCGACTTCGCCGCCCAGGGGATCGCGCTCCGCCGCCGCCTCAACGACGGCCAGGCCAAGTTCGAGGATCTGGGCACCTTCGCCGAGCGCCCGGTCGGCAAGCAGATGTTCGACGGCATCCGCGCCGTGTTCAAAGACGCGATCGACGCCGAACAGACCCTGCTCACCGCCCGCAACGCCCAGAGCGAAGCCTCCGGCCGCAATCTCCTGCACCTCACGCTCTGGGGCAGCATCGCCCTGATCTCCGGCTCGCTCGTCCTCGCCTACGCCTTCTCCCGCTCGCTCTCCCTTCCGCTCTCGCGGATGGCGACCGCGCTCGACGACGCTTCGATGCAAGTGGCTTCCGCCGCCGCGCAGGTATCCTCCAGCAGCCAGACGCTCGCCGCCGGCTCCAGCCAGCAGGCCGCCAGCCTCGAGGAAACCAGCTCCTCCCTTGAGGAACTCACCTCCATGACCCGGCGCAACGCCGACAGCGCCGTCAACGCGAAGTCTCTCTCCGCGGAAACCCGCGCCGCCGCCGAGACCGGGAACAACGACATGGCGGCCATGCGCCAGGCCATGGACGCCATCAAGACGTCGTCCAGCGACATCGCCAAGATCATCAAGACCATCGACGAGATCGCGTTTCAGACGAACATCCTCGCCCTGAACGCCGCCGTCGAGGCCGCCCGCGCCGGCGAGGCCGGCGCCGGTTTCGCCGTCGTCGCCGAGGAGGTCCGGGCCCTCGCCCAGCGCTCCGCCACCGCCGCGAAGGAAACCGCCGCGAAGATCGAGGACTCCATCGCCAAGAGCGACCACGGCGCCACCGTCTCGACCAAGGTCGCCGCCTCGCTCGGCGTCATCGTCGAAAAAGCCCGCAAGGTCGACGAACTCGTCGGCGAGATCGCCACCGCCTCCAACGAGCAGAACCAGGGCATCGGCCAGATCAACTCCGCCGTCGGCCAGATGGACAAAGTCACCCAGTCCAACGCCGGCAACGCCGAGGAAACTGCGGCGGCCGCCGAGGAGATGAATGCCCAGTCCGCCTCCTTGAAAGAAACCGTCGGCAGCCTGCGCGAGCTCGTCGGCGGCCGGCAGTCCGGCTCCCCCGCGCCGGACCGCCCCGCTTCGGCCCAGGTGCGGCCGGCTTCGACCGGCCGCGACCAGAGTCGCCCCGCCGCCACGCGGCCGACCCGGGAGCAGGCCACCGCGACCACGGCCGACACGGACCTTCAATTTCAGGACACCTGAGCCGTGAGCACCGCCACGCTCACCGCCAGTTCGACGACCCGCGCCGGAAAATACCTCACTGTCGTGCTGGCCAACGAAGCCTACGGCATCGCGGCCCTGAAGGTCCGCGAGATCATCCGGCACCAAAAGATCACCCCGGTCCCGCAGATGCCCGCCCACGTCTGCGGGGTGATCAATCTGCGTGGCCGGGTCATTCCGATCACCGACTTGCGGATCAAGTTCGGCCTCCCGGCGGAGGTCGCCGAGCGCACGTGCATCGTTGTCGTTCAGGTCCGTCCTTCCCCCACGGTTTCGCTCCAGCTCGGGCTGGTCGTCGACGCCGTCGAGGAAGTCGCGAACCTGAGCGACGCGGAAATTGAACCCACCCCGGACTTCGGGCATCACCTGGACACGCGCTACATCCTCGGCATGGCCAAGATCGCGGGCCAGGTGAAGACACTCCTCGACCTCGATCGGGTCTTTGGCGCCGGCGAAATGGACGCCATCGCCGCCCCGTAACGGCCCTGGAGCCGTTTAAATTGAACTGTAGCCGGTGAGGCCACCGGCCTGGGTGGTTCAGGAGTGCCGCCTGCCAGGTAGGCCGCCAGCTCGCTGGCGCTTTTGCGGCAGGTGGCTCGGCGCACGCCGGCAGCAGTCGGTGGTGGGCGGGTGAAGCGCCTGCGCGCAGGCGGCCTGCGCTCCGGTCGACGGCTACCGTTTTGTTTGATATGCACTGGCACGGCACCGCAAGGGCGGCAGGCCGCGGTCAGGCTCGCGGTCTCGTGGTTTCCCAAGTGCCGGGGCGGTCACCGCCCAACCGCAAATCTCCAAGCCTGACCCGTTCGGCTACACCAAAACCAGCTTGGTGCTTTTACGTTTGGCTCGGGCTCGGTTCCGACTAGCGTCGGATTCATGGAAGCAACGGGTGGTCTTTATCGTGACTACTCGACTGCGGAGCTTCCGGCCTCGAACCGAACTCGAAAGGCCAGTGGTGCCACGCCAAGAAAACTCATTGCAGTGACCTTCTGGTTGGCGCTCACGTCGGCTGCTTGCAGCGCGACAATCTCGCCCGAGGAATTTGAGCGTCAGGTTCGTGAGCAACTCTCTTTCGGTTCTCACCCAGATATGACCAGTCCGGGCCCCTCGCTCGCCCCGCTGGGCGAGCGGTTGCTCCGAATGGTACAACGCGTGGGCGCCACTAGGGCGGAACTCAACGACGTGCTCTTGCGAATGGTCGAGGAGGGTGTCAAGTCACCGAACACTGATCGTGGCGCCTCTGCGCGGGCGGTCGCGGGCGGGGCGGCTTCGGGATTGGAACAAATCGGCGATGCGACGGTGGTCGATCGCCTCGCGGCCCTGGCGGTCGCTGCGCCGCCGCATTCGGTGGCGGTGGAGCGGGCCGCCCTGAGGGCGACGACCCGGGAGGCGGTGGAAAAACTTCCCAACCTTGCTCAACGGCTTGTGCAGCGTGCGGACAAGGACTGGGTTTATTCGATCCTAAATGGAATCTTGGAATCGCATCTGCCGACGGAGCCGGACGCACGGGCCAAGTGTGTGGCGACGATTGTTGGGGTGTTCCGAGGCGGCCTTCACGACGCCGATCCAGAGGTCGATCGCGCTCGGATCGACATGGTGAAGGAAAAATATGATGCGAACTACCGAACCAGCGATGAGCGCAGGAAGCTGCTGAACGAACTGGGCGCGAGCAAAAATGACGTCGACCGGGAGTATGGGTTGAAACTACTCCAGGAGATCTCCGCGACCCCGGGTGCGACGGCGAATGCCACCACCCTCGAGGGAAACTCGACCAGCAGTGTCAAACTGGGCGGAAAGAATGCGCCCGCAACAGTGGCAAGCCCGGCAAGTGACGATTTGCCGTCGTCGCCTTGGAACTCACCGCGGGTGATCATCCTTGGCCTGCTTACGGTGGTGCTGCTGACGTTTGTAGTGCGCCGAGCGGTGCGAAAATAGAAAAGCGGCAGGACGGGGTCAGGCTTGGGGGTTTGGGGTCGATCCCTCCGGCGCATTGGGAAACGGCGCATGGGAAACCATCAGCCCCAAAGCCCGTCCCGACCGTCTGATTTTTGCCGCGCGTCAGAGCTGAGCCACGGGAGGGACTGGCGCGGCTTCTGGCTCTGCCGGCGGCGTGACAGTCCCGGAGGTGGCTGGCGCCTGGTTCGGCTCCTTTGCCGCGATGAGGATCCATGCCATGACCAAGGCGAAAAGATTCAGCCCGACGCCCCACGGAATCGCCTGAAGGAAATTAAACTGCCAGTCGCTGCCGATTCGAAAACCGCCGTTCAGCTTTCCCCCGACAATCGCGCCCGGGACATTGAATCCGGACGTGAAGCGATAACCAATCAGGGGCGACGAGATCCACGGAACCTGCAGACAATACCTCAAGCGACGTTCCAACCCTCTCACTGTCGCACTTCAAACCTGAAACTATTCTCTTCTTTCAAAAACGTGGGAGTGTAAGCGGCACGTGGCAACCACACTAGCGAGGCGCTACTAGCCCCAATACGATATCGCTGTGGGTGGGCGGCCCCAGACGTGAGAATTAAATCACGCCAACTCACATGCCAAACTCCAGAGTCGCTTTGCACCCAAGGCTCGATGGAGAAACCAGGGCGAGAGAACATGAGATAGGTTCCGTCGCTTCGCAGTTCGAGCCGTAGCGCATTCGCTCCGCCGCACACTGGCCCTGCGACAAAGATTCCCGTCAACTCGGCGCGTGGAGCTGAAACGCAGCCCGTGAGCGCACAACACGCGAGGAGAAGACAGGTGGTGAGCGCTCTCATGTTTTTGCCGAACGTTCAGTGATGAGCCATGGCGGGGCGCAGCCCCGCCATTGGCTCTGGCCGCTTCCATGAGAAGGCGTGTCGAGAGTTTATGATAAAAAGGTTCACCTTTTTTGTAGATATGGATGGGGGGCGCGGCTTCCCGAGCGGTCAGGCTTCCATACGCACTCGAAGTGGCGGCGTCAATGGGCCGCGCGGTGCAGGGAGGAATCCAAGGTGTTCGGAAAAGGGCGGCCCTGCTTACTTGTTAGCGCGTTGAGCGGTGAGGCCCACGCTGGCGCCAGATCGCAGTGGCCAAAGGGATCAGACCTGGGGTGGGACGGAAAAAAGGGGCGGGCAAAACGGCGGGAGGGTTCCCCGCTCCCCCCGGGGGAGCGGGGGAAGGGGCGTGAGGGGGTTCAGGCGGCTTGCGGGAGGGGGTGCGGTTGCGGTTGATATTCCGCCCCCGTTTTCCAGAGGGCGAGGAGCGTGACGGCCAGCTTGCGGGCGACGGCGATGACCGCGCGTTTTTTCGCGGACTTGCCGCCGCGGGCGGCGAGGCGTTCGCCGACGGTGCGCAGGTGACACGGCGGACCGAAGGGGCCGAGGATGTAGTGCGCGCAGTTGACCAGCAGGCAGCGCAACTGCACGTGGCCGGCCTTGGTGATCCCGAGCTGTTTGTCGGTTTCGCCCGATTGGTCGCGGCGCGGCACCAGGCCCAGATACGGCCCGACGGCCCGCGCATGCTCAAAGTGCTGCGGGTCTTCGAGCGTCAGGACAAAGCAGAGCGCGGTGAGCGGGCCGACGCCCGGGATCTGGCGCAGGCGCTCGGTCGCGGGGTAACGCTCGAGCGCGAGAGACTCGAGTTCGGCGTCGAGGGCCTTGACCTGCGCGTTCAGCGCGTCGATGGCGGCGAGCAGCGGCTCGACCAGGGCGGCCTCGGCGGCCGCGAGCTGTTCGCGGACTTTGCGCGCGAAGGCCATCGCCTTGATCGAGGACGGGACGAACACCCCGAGGCTCTTCAGCAGGAAGCGCACGGAGTTGACGAGGTTGACGCGGCTGCGCACCAGCGCTTCCCGGACCTTGAGCCGCACGAGCGCGCGCTGCGTCGCCTCGCCGCGATGGCGCACCGGGCTGAGGAGCTTCGGATCGGCGCGGCCGAGCCGCGCGAGCATCTGCGCATCCTCGCGGTCGGACTTGGTCTGGCTTTGCGAGATCGCCCGCAGCTTGCGGGCGTTGGCCACGATTACCGGATGGCCCAGGGCGGTCACCAGGCGCGACACCCACGGGCTGTGCGTGCCGGTCTCCATGATGACGGTCGCGCCCGGATAGCGGGCGCAAAACGCGGTCAGCACTTCGCGGGTGTTCACGATCGCTTCCTCGGCGAGGATCTCGCCCGCGGCATCGAGGACGCACGCATGATGGCGGCGATCCCCGAGGTCCAGTCCGATAGTCAGTTTTTCACCAGCAGGTATTTTTGTTTTCATAAGGCGGGAGACTATACACCCGCCTTCTCATTCCTACTGGTTAGCCCTTCGTGAGGATGAGAAATAGGAAAACGGCATAGCAGTAGCTCGCGAAGAGCAGAACCAAAAGGCCAACAAAATTCAAACGGAGGCGGACTGAAAAATACGAAGCGCCGACCGCTGTAGTGAGGCAAAGAACCTTGACGAGCAGAGTGAGCGGATCGTGCGATGATAGCGTAAGCACGAACAGTAACGGCAGCGCAGACAGCAAATTCAGCGGCCACACTGCACGCTTCTTCTTTTGAGGGGCGTGGCTTGCTTGCGCTGCTAAGTCTTCGGTCGCGCTCATCTTTCTTCGGCTAACGAAACAGTTGAGCCGCGCCCGCTTCAAGGTCGAATACGCGGGACCTTGCGGACACGGTTTTTCCGTCCAGGCGCCGGCTCTAACGACTGGTTCGACCTGGAACGCCCGGACGTGGGTCCGAACACTGCTCAGCAGCTC
>JAPLTR010000020.1 GCA_026398065.1 Verrucomicrobiota bacterium
CGCGCGGGATGGCGTGTGGGGAGCCAGCATGATCGTCCCGCTGCCGGATGCGACCATGCGCGAATACGGCATCCTGCGGACGTTCGCCGGAGCGGCGGAGCGCGATGCATTTTATCGTTCGCCGGAGTTCAGCGCGTGGGAAAAGCGGGCGGAGACGCTGACCGAGGGCGCGCCGATCTATCGCGAACTGCATGGCCTCGAAGCGTGGTTCCGCTCGTCCGGCAATCCCCCGCCGCGTTGGAAGATGGCCGTTCTGACGTTCTGCGGAGTCTATCCGCTCACGGCGGTGTTGCCGTCGTTTTTTGGGGGGCTGCTCGCCCCCTGGCCCGCGCTGCTCGTCAACGTCGTGGTCACTGGGAGCATCGTCGGGACGCTCACGTGGGCCCTCATGCCACAGCTCACGCGGCTCGCGCGGTCGTGGCTCTATCCAGCCCATCAAAAGCCAAAGGAGATCTCATGACTACTCATCCCCCTTGCGATCTGATCCTGCATAACGGTCGGATCGCCACCCAAGACCCGCTCCGCTCGTTCGCCGAGGCGGTCGCGATCTACCAGGGCCGATTCATCGCGGTCGGCTCCGATCGGGAGGTGTTGGCTTTGCGCAATGCCGACACGCGCTGCATCGATCTCGGGGGGCGCACGGTCGTTCCGGGACTCAACGATTCCCACTTGCACGTGATTCGTGGTGGGTTGAACTTTAATCTCGAGCTGCGCTGGGATGGCGTGCCCTCGCTCGCCGACGCGCTACGCATGTTGCGCGAACAGGCGGCGCGCACGCCCGCTCCGCAGTGGGTGCGCGTGGTGGGGGGCTGGAGCGAGTTCCAATTCGCGGAGAAGCGCCTGCCCACGCTGGAAGAGATCAATGAGGCGGCGCCGGATACGCCTGTTTTCATTTTGCACCTGTATTGCCAGGCGATGCTGAACCGCGCCGCACTGCGGGCCGTCGGCTACGATCGCGACACGCCGAATCCGCCGGGTGGCGAAATTCAACGCGACAAGAACGGGAATCCGACGGGTCTGCTGATCGCCCGCCCCAACGCCGCCATTCTCTACGCCACCCTCGCGAAGGGGCCGAAACTCCCGTTGGAGTATCAATACAACTCTTCGCGTCAGTTCATGCGCGAACTGAACCGGCTGGGGCTCACCAGCGTGATCGACGCGGGGGGCGGATTTCAGAATTATCCCGAGGACTACGCGGTCATCACCGAGCTGCACCGGCGGGGCGAGCTCACCCTGCGCATCGCCTACAATCTCTTCACGCAGAAACCACAGCAGGAGAGGGAAGACTTTGCCCGCTGGATTCAGATGGCGAAGCCCGGCCAAGGCGACGACGTCTTCCGGCTCAACGGGGCGGGGGAGATGCTCGTGTTCAGCGCCGCTGATTTCGAGGACTTCCTCGAGCCGCGTCCTGACCTGCCCTCGCGTCTCGAAACCGACCTCGAGGGCGTCGTGTCCCTGCTGGCCGCGCATCGCTGGCCGTTCCGCCTGCATGCGACCTACAACGAGTCGATCACCCGTTTCCTGAATGTGTTCGAACAGGTGAACAAAAGCTTCCCGCTCGACGGGCTGCACTGGTTCCTCGACCACGCGGAGACCATCAGCGAGTGCAACATCGACCGCGTCCGCGCGCTCGGCGGCGGCATCGCCGTGCAGCACCGCATGGCCTTCCAGGG
>JAPLTR010000281.1 GCA_026398065.1 Verrucomicrobiota bacterium
GTAGTCGGAGGCGATGTAGCGGACGGCAAGATCCGTATCCGCTTTTCGGATAAACTTTGGCAGCCACTTCGCCGGCAGGACGGGGGCCTGGAGCTCGCCGAAGATGCTGTAGCGCTCAATCGAGCGCGCGGCGTAGTCGGACACGTCCGCGGCGAGCGTGCCGTCGAAGTAGGTTTTCTTCTCGAGGTAGGGGTCGAGGTGGTTGCGGCGGTAGTCGCCCCCAAAATTAAGAATACCGCGGCCGGTGGGCAGCGGTAGGGATTCGTTGGTGGCGCGGGCGGCGAGGTCGAGCGTCTGGTAGTCGCCGCGTTTGGTGAACTTGCCCCGCTCGCCCCAGAAGACGAGGACCTCGTCGTAGAAGGCCTGCGGCGGACCGAAGACCTGCGTGTCGCGGAGCGGATTGTAGCGACCCGCGTCAACGAGCTTCTGCCAGCGGACGGCGTCGGCGCCGACGAGGCCGCGGAACCGGGTCACGCTGTGGCCGTACTGGCTGTCGAGGGAGAGCCGCCAGTTGGCGGGCAGCTTGAGGATGAAGCCGAGGACGGCGGCGGTGTAGTCGACGCGGGACTCGCCGTAGTTTTCGCCGAGGAGCGGGGCGATCTCGTTGAGGGAGACTTTGACGTTCTGATGAAACGGGTTGAGGGGATTCGCGGCGGAGAGGTCGAGGTCGGCGCCGAAGACGTCGTAGCCGCGGTTGGCGACCGTCCGGGAGTACGTGACATCGAGGCCGACCTCGAGCCGGGGAAAGATGTCGTACACGATGGAGCTGAAATAGGAGGTGCGGCGCTGCTGGCGGCCGTAGGGAAAATCGACGCTGTCGCGGGAGACGGCGAGGTCGCCGGGCGAGTTGAAGAACGCGAGGTTGCGCACGCCGGCGCGGCCGTTGAAGGCGCCGAGGCCGCCGGTGCCGTCGGCCCCGGGGGCGACGGAGGTGAAGGCCGGGGTGCCGGGGCCGAAGAGGGGCTTGAGGTCGGTGCTGTGGAGGTTGGGCGTGGCGCGGTGGATCGTGCTTGCGGGAACCAGGTCGGGCGGGTCGCGGCGCTGGAGGTAGCGCAGCTCGGACTCGGCGGGCGGCGTGCCCTGGTTCATGCTGGCGTTGAAGCGGAGGCGGAGCGCGCCGCCGAGGAGGCTGGCGCCGTGGATGAGGGACAGGGAGGACTGCGGCGCGTCGTAGGAACGGAGCGCGTTGGTGTAGGTGGCGGTGACCTCGGTGGCGTTGGCGTCGACGCCGGGGCGGAGGATGATGTTGATGACGCCGCCGACGGGATTGCCGGTGTAGAGCGACGAGGCGGAGGCGGGGAGCACCTCGACCTGCTGCACGAGACTGAGGGGGATGAGGTTCACGTCGGGCGGCTGGGCCTGCTGGTTGCCGATGTAGACCTCGGGGAGGCGGCGGCCGTTGACGAGGACGACGGTCTCGTCGGAGGTGTAGCCGCGGAGGGAGAGGTTGTTGTTGCCGCTGGAGTAGAGCGTGGCGTCGGAGCTGGCGTCCTGCTCGGGGGAGCGGGAGGCGGAGTTGGCGTCGAGGAGTTCGCGCTGGAGAAACTCGTTGAGCGTGACGACGCCGCTGCGGGAGATCTGCTCCCGGTCGAAGACCTGGTAGGCGATGGCGTCGTTCTGGGTGCGGACGAGATCGAGGTTGCCGGTGGCGTTGCGCGGCGGCGTCTCGAGCTCGCTGCGGTCGGAGAAGCGGGAGCGGTCGACCTTGGACTCGACGACGAAGGGCGCGAGCAGCGTGGGGTCGGGCGTGGGCTGGATCGTCTGCGGGACGAGGGAGACGATGCGGTCGGCGAGCACGCGGGCGTTGTTCATCTCCAGGGTCTGGTAGTCGGGGCCGGTGACCTGGAGGCGGTAGGTGCCCGGGGGCAGGACGCGGAAGTAAAAGCCGCCGCGGTTGTCGGTGAGCATGCTCTGCTGAACCTCGACGACATTGACGCGGAGGCCGGGGGCGGGACGGCCGTCGGGCCGGAGGATGCGGCCGCGGATCGCGCCGGTGGGCTTGACGGCGGCGAGGATCACGAACTTGCCGCCGCCGTTGTCATGGGCGGAGAAGCCGGTGTTGGTGAGCAGATAGTCGAGCGCCTTGGCGGGTTCGTAGCGGCCCTTGATCTCGGTCGAGGTGGCCTTGTGCAGCTCGTCGGAGGCGAACAGGACCTCGGTCTTCGACTGCTTGGCGAACTCCAGGAGGGCGGTGTCGGCGGGCTGGGCCGGGACGTAGAACTCGACGGGCTCCGCGTGGGCGGAGCGGCCGAAGAGGACGGTGGCGGCGAGGAGAACGACGAGGGTGGCGCGGTGAAGGAGATGGAACGGCGGACGCACGGAGGGGGACGCGGGAGGGAGGGGCAGGCGAGGAGACGGTGGGAGGCGGTTCGGGAGCCGGTGCGCTCAGGGCTCGGTGCGGAGGCTGACGCGGATGATGCCGCTCGGATCGTTATACACCCGGAGCTTCGGGTGCACCTGGCCCATGATGTCGAGAAAGCCGCTGAGATCGCTCAGGCTGTAGACACCGCCGACGCTCAGATTTTCCGCACCGGGACTTACGGTGATGCCGCGACCATTATACTGGGCGAAGCGGGCGAGCGCGGCGCGGAGCGTGAAGTGGTTCGCCACGATCTTGCCCTGGCGCCACGCGAGCGCGTCATCGACGCCACCGGGCGGGAGCATGACCTTGGTGACGACGCCGGAGTAGGCGGTGAGATGATGACCGGCGGTGAGCGCGGAGGGCGGGATCGGGCCGGTGCCAGCGAGGTCGGCGGGGCGGACCTGAACGGAGCCCTCGACCACGGTGACCTCGAGTTCCGAAGACTTGTCGGTGCGGACATCGAACACCGTGCCGGTGACGCGGACGGAACCGGTGGGGGTCTCGACGATGAACGGGCGCGACGGATCCTTGGCGACCGAGAAGAAGGCTTCGCCGGAGGCGAGGCGGACGCGGCGTTCGTCGCGGGTGTGCTCGACGAGGAGGCTCGTCTGGGCGTTGAGCTCGACGCGGGTGCCGTCGTCGAGCGTGAACGACTGGCGCTCCGCCACGGAGGACACATAGGTCTTGGGCTGGAACTGGGTCGAAGGCTGCGCGATCCAGAGGCCGAGGGCGACCGCGGCGGCGGCGGCGAGGGTGCCGCCGGCCACGGTGAGCCACGAAACATTCCAGCGGCGGCGCGAGGGCTGCGCCAGCGCCGGCATTTTCACCGCGCCGGAAGCGACCATCGCGGGGAGCGTCTGCTCGAGATCGGCGGAGAACTGGCAGTAGTCGGAGAGGAGCGCGCGGTGCGCGGGCTTGGCGGCGAGCCAGGCGTCGAGCGCGGCGCGGTCGGCGGCCTCGAGGGTGCCGCCTTCGAGGCGGGCGGCCCAGAGGGAGGCCTGTTCCTCGGCGGCGGAGTCGTGTCTGGAGTTGGAAGTGTTCATGAGCTGGCCTCCTGGTCAGGGGATGGCGCGGCGGGGTCGGTGTGGCGGAAGGTTTCGGAAGGCATGGCGGCGCGGAGGAGACGGAGGGCGCGCGCGTGTTGTTTCTCGACGGTGCTGACCGCGATGCCGAGGCGGTCGGCGATCTCGCGGTGGGAGAGGAGTTCGACTTTGCGGAGGAGGAGGACGGCGCGGCAGCCCTCGGGGAGCTCGGCGATGGCCTGCTGGAGCAGGACGAGTTCCTGGCGGGCCATGACCTGTTGCTGGACGCCGGGGGTGGTCGAGGCGGTGGTCTCCAGGGCGACGCCCTCGGGGGAGAGCGGGGAGATGCTGCGGCGCTTGAGGCGGTTGATCGCGAGGCGGCGGGCGGTGACGTAGAGGAGGGCCTCGGGTTTTTCGGCGGTCTTGTTTTCGACCGAGGGGTAGACGCGTAGGTAGGCGTCGTGGGCGACGTCCTGGGCCTCAGTGGTGTTGCCAAGGAGGCGGGCGAGGTAGCGGCGCAACGGCGAGAGCGTCGCGCGGTAAAGCGAGGCGAAGTCCTTGGGCCGGGACGGCTCGGAAGGTTCTGACGGCTCTTCAGACATCGGATCGCGGTCGCGCGAGTCGTCGACGTCCGGCTCGAGAGAGCCGGGCGGGGCGAAGCGGGGGGGGAGAAGTGTGGAGGATGGTTTCACGCCTACCCGATGCGACAACGGCGGTCGCGAAACCCGCTACCGGGGGCGGAAGAAAAGATTTCAGGGGCGAAATCATAGGGAAGGAGATACGGGGTCGGGCAGGGAAGGACAAGCGGGGCTGAGGGGTGGCCCCGTCATATTTGCAGGGAGCGGGGGCCGACGGCTCCACTCAGATGGAGATGGGAGGGAGGGCCGCGCGGCGATCTGGGACCCTCGGTGTGAGTCGACAGAAGGTTGATTGAGTTGGATCTCGTAGGATCGGTTGCCGCGAGCGGAGGGTTTTGACCGCGGGATGACGGGAGGGTGCCGGTATGGAATGACGACAAGGGGTCGCATTTGCCTAAAAATTAATGCAAATTAGATCAAAATAGCACTATTTTGTCGATCGGCTACCTTGCCGAGCAGACGAAGGTCCTGGGATGAGGGGGACAGACCGGCGATCTCGCTGCGCCCGCTCCGCAGTGGGTTTGCTGCGGAGCGGGACGTGATGGGAAGACCAATCCCCTGCGGCAGCCCCGGCCGGTGGCATGCAGGATTTGCGAGGATAAAATACTCACGACCAAGGCCGTCGGTACGGAGGCCTTTTTTTCCGCGCCGAGTGCGGACGCCCACCGATGACCGCTTTGCGCGGGCCTGCGTGGTCCGGCCCGCGCAGGGCGTCGCCCCGCGGTGGTCGACGCTCTGCGTATTCGAACGAAACGCCGGGCGCCCCGGCGCAGTCAGCCGGGGGGGGAGATTTTAGTTAATATGAACGGATGCCTTGGTGATCATATAACTGCAAAACGTGGTATAGCCTCCGCGATTCGCGGTGCGGGGGTCGGTGATGGGGTTGCCCGCGTTGTCGAGGTTGGTGACGGGAGTGGAGCCTGGTTTGTGCGACCAGCACCCGACTTTATCCTGACGATACCAGTGGAAATCGGTGCCCGGCCAGAGCACCAGGGCCACGTAAAAGCCCTGGCCGACCGTCAGGGGGGCGGTGAAATTGGCGCAGGCGGCCAGCCCGTCGGAGATCGCACCAAGCTGGACCCCGCCGGCGCCCGTGCAGGTGTTCAGCTGCGTGTACATGTGCCCGGTCGCCCTGCCGGGTTGCGCGAAGGTGTTTGTGATCCGGTTGTTGGCGTAGTTATAGCAATTGTTGTAGGGCTGCACCGCAGGAATATTCCAGGCCCCGGGATTGTAGGCCGGGGCGTCGACCGCCACGCACTTGGGGCAGGTCGCCTTGGGCGCATGCCAGGTCTGCAAGGAATCGATGAGCTTGGCCTTGAGGGATGATTTGACGTGCGCCTTGACGTTGTCGGGCACCGCGGAACCGGCGGTGGACAGGAGCCATTTTTCAATCTCGCGGTCCTTGGCGAGCAGCGTGGGGCTGAACTGGCCGAGATCGACCGCGCCGCCGTGGATGAACGTCGCGGACTGCGCGTCGCCGCTGCGCACGGAGAAGCCGCGGTAGCCGAGGGTGGAGACGCCGCCCGCGGGCTTCAGGTTCAACGTGGAGGTGAGCTTGCTGAGGCGCTCCGACAGTTCGGCGGCGGCGCCTTCGGGCACGGTCCAGGTGGGGTTGGGCCGGCCGGAGAACACATTGAGGGTGACGGTGAGGCTCATGGGAGGAGTGAGGTTGGGCTGGGGGTGGTTTCTGGGCTGCTGACACGGACAAAAACGGCCGACGCCGGGAGGCGGGCGCTAGGGGCGGTCGTCGGGCGGGGGTGCGGCGAGGAGCGAAGCGAAGCCCCGGCGGCGTGCCTCTGCGGCAAGGTCGGCATGCAACGCGCCGGTATCGTGGAACACGCGTTCCCGGCCCGGTTCGGAGAGGACGATCCGGCGGCCGAAGAGGCGGGCGGTCAGCCGGTCGCTGCGAAGGACAAAGCCGCGAAATCCGAGTCCGGGCATCGCGGGCGGATCGGCGGGTTGCGACAGCGCGGCGAGCTGGGCGGCGATGCGTTCCGATTCAGGCGCCGGTATCACCCATCTGGGATTGGGCCGACCGCTGAAGACGTCCAACTCGGCTTCCATAATGGTCCCATTATAACATAACATGATATGGTTTGATACCAAAAATGAACGCGTATATTCGAAATTAAATTGCGTAAATTATTGAAAAAGGAATTGCCGGTCGTGGCGGTGTATAGTTGCCGGGTCCGTCGCCGGCTGCAGCACGGCGGCCGCGAAACCTCCGCTGGCCTGGGCAAGGCGAACCGGGCGACGGCTCCTTGTTTCGCGGGGCGTTTGACGGGCTTCACCGGTGCCGGCCAGGAGGCGGCGGTGCTCGTGGACCCGCGGGAGTCAAGGAGGCCCCTCGATCCCCTCCGTGCGATCGGCCGGCGGGGGAGCCGCCTCCGTGGCCTCAGCCGGGGCGGGCGCTCATTTGCGTCGGCAAAAAACGAAGACGACGAGAATCAGAACGATGGTCGGAAGGGGCACGGCCCCGGTCCTCAGGTGTTCGGCAGGTCGTAGGCTTCGACGAGGGCGATGCCGGTGGTGTGGTTCACGCCGCTGACCTGGATCGTGTAGCTGCCGGGGGGAAGGGTGAGGACGAGGACGGCGTCCTTGCTGCCGGCGGGGAGGTCGAAGGCGCCGACGGAGCGCGTGATCCCGACAATCTCGTCGAGGGT
>JAPLTR010000268.1 GCA_026398065.1 Verrucomicrobiota bacterium
CAAAACGACTACATGCTCGGCAACCTCTTCGAGGTCCCCGCCGCCGAGGCCGCCCGCCACCTCGCCGCGTCCAAGCAGCTCAGCCTCTCGCTCCTCTATTGGCTCCAGACCGAGTGCCCGCGCCCCGATGGCGGCACCGGCTGGAAGGGCCTCCGCCTCCGCCCCGATGTCGTCGGCACCGAGGATGGTCTCGCGAAATATCCGTACATCCGCGAAAGCCGGCGCATCCAGGCCGAGTTTACCATCACCGAGCTCCACGTCGGCCTCGACGCCCGCAAAAAGTCTCCCACGCAGCCCGTTGCCGAGGTCACCTCCGAGATTTTTCCCGACACGGTCGGCATTGGCAGCTATGCGATCGACCTCCACCCGAGCAGCGGCGGCGACAACTACGTCGATTTCCTCACGCGCCCCTTTCAGATCCCGTTGGGCGCGCTGCTCCCGCGCCGCGTTGAAAATCTCCTGCCTGCCTGCAAAAATCTCGGCACGACCCACCTGACCAACGGCTGCTACCGCCTGCATCCGGTCGAGTGGAACATCGGCGAATCCGTCGGCGCCCTCGCCGCTTTCTGCCACGCGAAGAAAACCGCCCCCCACGCCGTCCGCCACACCCCCTCGCTCCTCGCCGATTTTCAGGCCGCCCTCACCGCCCAAGGCATCCCGCTCGCCTGGCCGAAAGCCTGAGATCGTCCGCCTCCTCGCTGGCGCCCATCGGTTTCCTTGCACGCTGAGTTGACGCCTTGCGCGTCCCTCCAATCGTTGCCCGGTGCTCCGCAACCTCGCCATCGATTTCGACTCGTTTTTCGCGTCCGTCGAACAGCAGGAGCGCCCCGAACTCCGCGGCAAACCGGTCGGCGTCGTCCCCGTCCTGGCCGAGACGACCGGGCTCATCGCGATCAGCGCCGATGCAAAAAAGCTCGGACTCAAGCGCAACTCCCGCGTCGCCGAGGCGCGCCAGCTCTGCCCCGGCATCGTGATCGTCGAGTCGCGCCCAGAGGTGTACATCGACTACCACCGCCGCCTGAAGCGCAACGTCCGCGTCGCCGAGGCGCGCCGGCTGTGTCCCGGCATCGTAATCGTCGAGTCGCGGCCCGAGGTCTACATTGACTACCATCGCCGGCTGAAAGCGATCATCGAGTCCTGCGTGCCGGTCAAAAAGGTGCAGTCCATCGACGAACTCGAGTGCGACCTCACCAAGGATTTCGGCAACGCTCCCGAGCGCGCCCGCCAGCTCGCCCTCGACATCAAGGCCAGGCTCGCGCGCGAGGCCGGCGAGTTCGTGCGCTGCTCCATCGGCATCGGCCCGAACTGGTTTCTCGCGAAGGTCGCCTCCGACATGGAGAAGCCCAACGGCCTCGTCATCATCGACGACGCCGATATCCCGGGAAAGCTTCTCCACCTGAAGCTCACCGATTTCTGCGGCATCGGTGAGAACATGGAGCAGCGCCTCCACCGCGCCGGCATCACGACGGTCGCCGAGCTCTACGCCACCAGTTCCGCCCAGCTCCGCGCGATCTGGGGCAGCGTCGAGGGCGCGCGGTTCCACGACTGGATGAACGGCGGGCGCCAGGAGCGTGCCCAGACCGAGCACAACACCATCGGCCACGGCCACGTGCTGCCGCCCGCCGGCCGCAACAACGAGACCGCCGTCGCCGTTCTCCACCGTCTCCTGCAAAAGGCCGCGATGCGCCTCCGCCACACCGGCCACTACGCCGCGAGCCTCCACCTCTCCGTCCGCTATCGCGACGACCAGGAGTGGAGCGGCAGCCGCCATTTCAACGAGACGCAGGATACGCTCCATTTCACTCACGTCCTCAACGAACTCTGGGCCTCCCGCCCCCGCGCGCTGCACAGCCGGGCGCCGATGCAGATCGGCGTCGTCCTCGGCGACCTGCTCGAAAGCAGCGGCCATACCGGCGACCTCTTTACGGCGGAGACGGAAAACACCCGCAGCCGCCTCCACCACGCCGTCGACGAGCTCAACAAGACCTTCGGCAAGAACTCCGTCTACTTCGGCGGCGCGCATGGCGCCACGGACTACGCGCCCATGCGCATCGCCTTCACGCGCATCCCCGACCCCGAGCTGGAGGAGATCGACGCCTCGCGCCAGCGCCGCCTCCGGCCAAGGCCCGCATCCGAGCCGCCGCCCCCAGCCGAGGAGTGATCGCACAGTCGCGGAGATTTGGACAACGAGGCTGGCCGGACGCCGGTGCGCCCGGCCACCCAGGGCACCGTAAATCTCACGCTTCGTCAGCCAGAGGTCGGCGCCGCCTCATTTGCCCGGCGCCGCCGCGGCCCCGGTTTTTTTGCGCCACAGGTCGGCTTCGTCGGGCCGCTGCCAGGCCGTGTAAAGTTCGACGATGTGCTGCCCGGCCTCGCTGACGAATCTCCGGTAGGACGGCGGCAGCGTGATCCCTGGTTGCGTCATCCCGGCATATCCCGCCAAGAGCAAAGGCTCGGCTTCGGAATACCGTCCAAGCTGCGCGAGCGCGTGGCCCAGCTTGGCGCGGATCGCGTTGGCGCGCATGGCCCCCGATTCGTCGTGCTCGTAGGCGGCGAGCGACTCGCGTAGGAGCGGCTCCGCCTCGGCGTAGCGGGCGCGATGCACGAGCAGGTCGCCGAGGCTCGCGAGCGTGTTCATCGTGTGCGGGTGGTCGTTGGTCAGCGCCTTCCGGCTGAGCGCCAGCGTTTCGGTCATGAGGGCTTCGCTTTTCCCGAGTTCGCCCTGCAGGCGGTAGGTGTCCGCCAGATTGCGCATCGTGGTGAGCGTGCGCAGATGGGTCGGGCCGAAGGCGCGGCCGCTGATGGCGAGGGCCTCCGCCTGCATCGCCTCGGCCTCGGCGAACCGGCCTTCGTCCTTCCTGATTCCGGCGAGGTTGCTCAGGGAGATCGCGGTGTGCGGATGCTCCGGCCCCAGCCGCCGCCGGCGCACCTCGAGCACGCGCTCGTGCAGCTCGGTCGACTCCGCCGTCTTGCCGGCCTCGCGGAGGATCACCGCGAGGTCGCTCAGCACCGTGAGGGTGGCGAGATGCTCGGCGCCGCGCGACTTGGCGCTGAGTTCCGCCGCCTCCCTGGCCAGCGCCTCGGCCTCCGGCGTGCGCCGCTGCTTGAGGCGGATGGAGGCGAGGGTGTTGAGCGCGCGGAGAACCGTCTCGTTTCCGGCCGGGAGCACCCGCCGGGCTGTCTCCAGGGTGGAGACCAGAAGCTCCGCCGCCTCGGGAAAACGGCCGAGATCGCGCCAGCTCAGGGCCAGCAGGTTGGCGGTGGCGAGGGTCTCGGGCGCCTCCGCGCCGAGCAGGCGGCGCCGGCCCTCCAGCGCCGCGGTCAGGAGCTTTTCGCCCTCCGCCGGCTGTCCCGCGTTGCCAAGCACCGCACCCAGCAGGCTCGTCGCGGACAGGGTGAGGGGATGCCCGGCGCCGAGCTGGGCGAGACGCAGCGCCCGCGCGCGCTCGAGGTGATTTCGTGCCGCGGCAAAATCCCCCAGCGTGTCGAAGACCTGCCCGATCACGCCATGGAGCTCCGCGGCCACGAGCGGCTGCGAGGGAAAGCGCCCGTCGATTTTTCCGGCCGCGCGCTGGAGGATCTCATGGAGGGTCACCGTGCGGGACTGCTCCCCCGGCGACGCCTTCTCCAGCAGATCGCTCTCCAGGAAGTCCGCCAGCGCCTTCGACGTCGCCGCCTCGTCGGCCGCCGCGCGCTCCGCCTGCCGGGCGCGCACGGCGAGCGTGACACTCACCGCCGTCGCGCCCACGAGCACCGCGCCGATCGCGGCGACCGCGCCGAGCAGCACCCGATGGCGGCGGGAAAATTTTCGCACCGCGTCCCACGCGCCGGGCGCGTGCGAGAGGATGGGTTCGCCGGCCAGAAACCGCCGCAGATCCTCGCCCAGCGCCGCGGCATCCGGGTGGCGCCGGCCCGGCTCCACCTCGAGGCATCGCAGGCAGATCGTCTCCAGGTCGCGCGGCACCGCCGGCGCGAGCAGGCGGGGCGGGGGCACCTCCGTGGTTGCGATGAGGTGGGCGAGCTCCGCCGGTGCGGCCCCGGCAAACGCCGTGCGACCGGTGAGCAGTTCGTAGAGCACCACGCCGAGCGCGTACAGATCGCTCGTCGCCGAGAGCGCCGCGCTGCCGGACCGCAGCGCCTCGGGGGCGACGTAATGCGGCGTGCCGAGCACCCCGCTGGCCGCGGTGAGGTCTCCGCCCGGTTCCAGTTGCGCCGCGAGCCCGAAATCCGCGAGACGGGGTTCCTCTCCGTCGAGGAGGATGTTCGACGGCTTCACGTCGCGGTGCAGCACGCCTTCGGCATGGGTGTAGGCGAGCGCTCCGGCGAGCTTCTGCACCAGCGCCGCCGCCGCCCGCGGGGTGAACGGCCGCTCGCGCAACCGGTGCGCGAGGTCGCCGCCCTCGAGATAGTCCATCGTGAAATACACGAAGCCATCCGCGCGCCCCGAATCGTGCACGCTCACAATGTGGGGATGGCGCAGGCGGGCCGCCGTCCGGGCCTCGCGGAGGAAACGCAGCTCCAGGCCTGCCGCCCCGCCGCGGCCCTCGGGCAGGGCCTTCAGCGCCACGATGCGGCCGAGTCCGCTTTGCCGGGCCGCGTAGACGCACCCCATGCCGCCCTGACCGATTTCGTCGATGATTTCGTACGGGCCGATGCGCCGCGGGAGGTCGTCGGGGCGGTCCGGCATGGGCGCGGTTTCGCCAGCGTCCGGGATCGGCGTGGGCTCCGCGAAGAAGTCCAGCGCGAGCACGCGCTCGCCCGCGCAGCGCAGGCACACGCCTGCGGTCACGAAGGGCGACGCCGAGGATCCGCCGCACCGCGGACAGGCGGTGGACGGGGAAACGGGAGAGGGGAAGGGTTCGGGAGTGGGCATCGTGGGCGGACGACCGATGGGCGCGGAGGAGAGGTTGGGGAGGTGGAGGGTCAGCTGCGCAGGGCCTGCATCAGGTGGAGCAGTTCGTGTTTCACTTCGGCGGGGTCGAGCACGGTCGCGGCCACTTCCAGTTTAACCAGCTCGGCGTAGCGGCTGGCCAGCCGGTGGACCCAGACGGCGACATTCGCGCGCGTCGTCCTGAGCTCGCCAGCCGCGCGGTCGTAGTCGCCGCGCGTCGGTGTCATGCTGAGAAAGGGCCGCAGCACCGCGAAGGCCCGCCCCCGCCCCGCGGCCGTCTGCTCCTCGCCGAGGCGGTGCAGCGCGCGCGCGAGCAGGGTGAGCGCCCAGCTCTTTTCGTAGACGGCGCTCGGGTCCGAATCCGGCCGGTCGAGCGCGGCAAACTCCCGCTCCGCCTCCGGCGCGCTCCACTCGATGGACTGCACGCGCCCGCCGCGTTTGACCGCGCGCTCCTGCTCGAAATGCGTGCCGAGGAAATACCGCAGCGCGCCGATCAGGTAGCCGCGGAAGCGGCCTTTCGCCGGGTCGGAGCGGTCCAGGAAGTCGCCTTCGAGCAGCTCCAGGAAAAATCCCTGGGTCAGGTCCTCGGCGTCGGCCGGGTGGTGCCCGCGGCGGCGCAGGTAGGCGTAGACCGGCGCCCAGTACGCCGCGCACAACGTTTCCAACGCGGCGCGGCGGCCCGCGGAGTCGGTGCGGGCTTCTTTGATGACGCTCCATTGCGTGGAGGCAAAGCCGGCGGCGCGCGAGGCGCCGTCGGCAGGGGGAGTGCGCGCAGACATGGAAGGCGGCCGGAGCCCGCTGGAGGGCGGCGGCTCCGGCCAATGTCCCGTCTGCGCGCGGGACGCGTCAAGTGCGTTTGCCCGCCCGGTCATGCCGGCCCCGTGGCGCCACGTCGCCGTCGCCGCCTCCACACCGCCGCCCCGAGCGCCGCGGCTCCCGCCAGCGCCGCATACGTGCCCGGCTCCGGGATCGCCGAGAGCGTGAGACTGTGGTCGTCGTTGAACGCGTCGATCCACTGGCCCCCGTTGTTGCCCCGCACCGAGATGACCGAGTAGGTCACGCTGCGGCTGCCCGCCGGCACGGCGTAGCTCGCGGAGAAATTCTGCCACAGCTCCGCGTTGAGCGGCGCGCTCGTGTAGCTGCCGAGCGGCTGGTTGTTGGCCGAGTGGAAGTCCAGCCGCACCTGCACGTAGTCGGTTGTGCCACCCTGATAGAGGCTCTGCTGCCAGAGACTCACATTGGCGAGCACGCCGCCCTCGTCGAGGAGCGCCAGGACCGGAGCGGAGAACGAGGCGAAGGACACGGTCTGCGCCAGCGTGCCGCTGGCGCCCGCGTTGGCCCCGGCGACAAACTGGTACGTGCCGCTGTGGGGCGTGTAGCCCGTGGCGTAGCCCGCCTCGTAGCTTCCGTCATCGGCCAGATGGCCCGCGACTCCGGTCTGGGTCCAGCCGAGGAGGCTGCCGGCTTCCGCCCCGGGGTTGGTGAGCAACTGGCCGGTGAGCAGCGTCGTCTGCGCGGGGGCCGCGGGGCCGAGGGCGGCGGCCAGCAAGGCGCCGAGGAGGCGGTGGGCGGGAGCGCTCATGGCAGGGTGCCGGCGAGGTTGAGGAGGATCACGCCGGCGGAGTCGGGGGCGACGTTCCCGCCGGGGGTGATGGTCACCTGCACGCTGGCGCCGGCGGCGGTCACGGCCACCGCGTACCGCGCCTGCGGATCGAAGCCCGCCACGAAGTGCTTCACCACGGTGGCCGGCACCGTGTAGGCCGTGCCCGCCGACGGCGTGGCGATCCGGTCCGGGAAGAGCGCCGCGCTCGCTCCGACGATGGCGCCCGTGTAGGCGGTCGCGGCCCCGGCGTCGCTCGCGAGCTTGGTTGCGGCCGTCACTGGCACCGAACCGTTGTCCACGCCCTGGACGACATGGAGGAAACGGATGTCGGCGGGATTGGCCGTGTCCTCGACGACGAGGCGTCCGGTCATCGTTTCGAGCTGGGCGATGTTGGTGAGCGTGCCGCCCTCGGCCACGTAGCTCAGCACGGTGGTGGGCGTGTTGGGCAGGAGCGTCTGCACGTGCACCTTCTGTCCTCCGGGCGTCGTGGCCACCGCCTGGCGCGCGGCGGAGTCGATCTGCGGGGGCAGCGCGAAGTTCAGGTTGAAGCGCTTGAAGAGCCCGGCGTGCAGCGAGGTGGCGCGGTCGTACACGACGACGGTGTCGCCGTCGAGCCACAGGATCGCGCGGCTCGCGTGCTGGATGTCGAGGCAGGCGTTTTCCGGGGTGAAAGGCGAAGGGCGGTTGTAGAGCTTGGTCATGTCGGTCGCGGCGAAGGCGTAGCCCGGCCCGAAGCTCGCGGTGGTGACCGGATCGCCGGCGCTCTGGCCGTTGTTCCACTGCGATCCGTGGGTCCAGAACGCCTGCTCGAACCAGTTGAGGTAGGGCGTGCCGGCGCTGCACCAGTTCTTCAGGGCCAGGCTATTCTTCCAGATCGAGGACTGGCCGTTGTCGTCATTGTCGTAGTTGCTCAGCTCCTTGGTGAGCCACTCGCCCTTGCGGTAGAGCTCGAAGAGTCCCGCGTCGGTGTTCTGGTGATTGATCGTCTCCCACCCGCTGCGGAAGGCGAAGAGGCTCGCCGCCGGGGACCAGTCGGTGCGGGCCACGAGCCGGCCGATCCCGGCGTCGAAGAAACCGGTCGGCCAGGCCGGGCGCGGGTCGACCGGGGCGGGCGCGGCCGGGTCGAAGAGGAGGAAATTGAGGATCGCCTCCGGGGTGCTCCAGGGGTTCGTGATGCGCGCGGAGAGGCCGGCCGCCCCGCCCTCGACCGCGTGCAGCGCGACCCAGCGCGCCGCGTTCAGGTGCCTGGGGTCGCCCTGCTTCTGGCCGAGCAGCGCCAGCAGGCCGAAGGTGTGCGTCACATCGGGCGTGATCCAGAGGCGGAGCAGATCGCCGTAGTTGGCCATCTGATACACGGGTCCGAGGTACGGCTGGCGGGGGTCGACCTTCTGCTGCGGGACGAACTGCGAGACATACCCCTGCACGAAGCGGTCCCACACCGGGGCGGTGGCGAGCGCGATCTGCGGGCCCGCGAGCTGCGGGTCGGCAAACCCGGCCGTCTGCAGGGCGAGGAGCTGGCCGAAGACATAGGCGTAGGAGTGCCCGTAGAGCCCGCCCTCGGGCGGCAGGCCGCCGCTGGCGAGGCCGACCTGGGCAGTGGCGGGCAGCCCGTAGGCGGCGCGCACGGCGGCGGGATCGCCGTACATCGCATACTGCTGGTAGAGCCACGCCCCGGTGGCGTTGGCGAGATAGCTCCGCAGCGTGTTGCCGAGCACGGCCTCGGGGATTGTGGCCACGATGGCCGGATCGTCGGCCGGGTCCACCGCCAGCGGCATCATCGTGATGAGGCGGGCGTGGTTCAGGTAGTAGTTGTTGGCCGCGATGCGGTGGGCGTTGCCGCCGGGCAGGAGCGCGGGGCTGTTGGTGACGCCGATGGGCGCAGGGTGGTCGCCGCCGCAGATGTAGGCGTTGAGGCAGTCGTTGGCCCAGAGAAGGAAGGTCTGGCGGATCGTGGCCCGGTCGAGGGCGGTGAAGACCGGCACGACCGCGCCGTTGGCGTCGGTCACGCCCTGCAGCCAGTCCACGATCAGCGGCCACGATTCGCCCGCGCTGTTGCCCCGGTTGTAGATGGCGTAGATGGGGTCGCGGAACGGCGCGTCCTTCAGGTGTCCCTTCACGGCCTCGTCGAGCACGTGCATCAGGAGCTGCCGGGCGCGCTGCGCGTGCTGGAGGCGGGCCGCCGGGTCGGGGTCGATCAGCGCGAAGAACGCCAGCACGAGCGCGTGCTGCTCGCTCACGATGTCCTGGCCGATGTTGGCGCCGGCATACGCGTTGATGTCACCGGGATCCGGATACGGGGTGGCCGGGTGCTGGCCGTCGGGGAAGCAGCGGGCATGGGCCTGGGTGGCGGTGGCCAGCGTCACCCGCAGGTCCCGGTAGACGGTGTTGCCGGGCGTGGCCCAGCCGCGCAGGCGCGCGAGGTCGCCCTGGTTGATCCACAGGCGCGGGTGCCCGGCCACGGGCTGGGGGATGGGGGCGGGCGTGTAGTAGCCCGCGGCGACCGTGACATTGGCCGCCGGCATCGTGAACGACGTCGTGCTGGCGAACGCGTTGGCGAACGCCACGCCGCCGGACCACTGTTTGAAGTACTGGCCGGCCGGGGCGGGCGCGGCCGCGACGGTGATCACGGTGCCGGGCGCGAAGCTGCCGCTCGCGACATTGTTGGCGGTGCCGTTGGTGACCGTGACGGTGTAGGGCGTCGGCTGGGGCGGCGGTGGGGTGGGGCCGCCGGAGCCGGCCCCGATGAGGACGTTCCAGCCGCGCTGGGTCGTGAGGCCTTTGGCATCGGTCACGCGCAGAAAGATCACCGCGTTGCCCGGCGTCGTCGGCGTCCCGCTGACGACTCCGGTGGCGGCGTTGAGCGAGAGACCCGCGGGCAGGGGCGCGAGGGGGGCGCTCCAGACATAGGGTGCCGTGCCGCCGGTCGCGGTGACGGTCAGCGAGTAGCCGGCGCCGGTGACCGGGGCCGGGATCGCGGCCGGTGCGATGGTGATGGGCGACGGGGTGCCCGCCAGGGCGGTCAACGCGCCCGGGAGCGACAGGAGCAGACGAAGCATCAGTCCGCCCCAGAGGGTGCGGACCGAGCGCGGGAACAGGGAGGGAAACGACTTCATGTGGGATGGACCGCTCCCGCCACACGTGCGTGGCGGGATCCGGTTCGCCCCTGTTCCCCGGAAACGCCCGCCGAAATAACAGCCTTTCTTGCGAAATCTGCGTTTTCGCCCCGGCCGGCGGCCTCACCCTTTCAACGACCCCGGCAGCGGCGTGTTCTCGACCTCGATCAGCGTCGCGAGCTGCGCCAGCGCCGCGCGATTGTTGGTCAGCAGGAGGAAATTCCACGCCGCCAGGACGCGGCGGTAGAACAGCACGCGTTCCGCCGCCGTCGGGTCGATTACCGGTTCGGGCTCCACCCTCGCTCCCGCGCCGCGCCGGGGCGCTTGCGCGATCGAGGCGCCGGCGGCGCGCACCTTTTCGTCCCCGGATGTCTTGGCCCAATCCAAAATCCGCTCCCGGCGCTCGACCGCCCAGCGGGGCACCGCGTCGGCTTTCGCGCGGTCGGTCACGACCGGCTTGCTCAGGCCCGATTCCCAGTAAACTTCATTGAGCAATCCTTCGCGTCGGCTCCCGGCCGAAAAATAGTCGCGCCCGCCGTCCTCGAGTTCCAGCAGTCGTTTTTCGAAGGCGACAGCCGCCGCCGGCAGCACCGCGGCGTGGCCGCTCCTCACCGCCGCCGCCCACGCGGGACGCAGCGTGTCCGACCAGACTCGCCGGGCCGAGGGGCCGCCGCGCCGCCGCGTCCCGCGGGCCTCGCGCGTCTCCGGCTCCGCCAGCGCCGCCTGGAGCTCGGCGCGCGTGCCGCCGTTTAACAGTTTCGCCGTCGCGGGATTTTTGGCCGCCAGCATGTCCGTGAATTTCCGGAACCGCTCGGCGCGCTGCAGCAGGGCCGGATCCCCGACGAGTTTGACCGGTCGTCCGTCGACCAGGCCGGCATACGCGACCAGCGCCGCCCGCTCCGCGTCGGTCGCCCTGAGGCTGCGGCTGAGGGTCGTTTCGAGGTGCGTCGCCCAGCGTTCGAGCAACTGGTCCGAGCTGCCGTAGGGCTTGTCGATCGTGCGGTCGACCAGCGTCGCCGCCTCGTGCGCGGCGGCAAACGACGTGAGCGGCTCGCCCCGGCGCGCGCCCGACAGCAAGTCGGTCCCGAGCAGGGCTTGCGGGATGAAGCGCTCGTAGCCCTGCCAGAGCTCCGGGTCGGGATCGGCCACGCAGCCCGACGCCACGTTTTCCTCGTCCGTCGCCGTAAAGCCCGCGATCCGGGGCAGCGCCGCGCCTGGCTGCGTGATGTCGCGGGGCACCCCGAGAAAATGAAAACCGCCCGCGTGGCACTGCGTCATGCAAAACACGACCTGCCCCTTCCCGAGTCCGGCCGCCAGCGCCGTGCGCAGGTCGGTCACGGTGAGGATTTCGCGGTTGTCCTCCTCCCAGCCGCGGTTGCGGCGTCCGCGCTTGAGCTGCCACATCGTCACGGCGCTCTCGCCCTTTTTGCCCTCCGTCAGCTCACCGTGGTCGCCCACAAACAGATACAGCGTGCCGCCGCCCGCCACCCGCGGGAGGATCTCGTCGCGCAGGGCCTGAAGAAACGCGGCCTTGGTCGCCGGCCGGTTGTCCGGGAGCGTGCCGGGGAACCAGGTGTCGATGAGCCGCCCCTGGCCATCTTTGACCTCGCGATGCACGTCGGCCAGAATGCCCGGCGCGCCCTCGCGGTTGCCGATCCCGAAAAACGTCCACACCGCCTCCGCCGGGTAGCGGTCGCGGAAGTACTGCGACATCGCGCGGGCCTGGAGATAGTGGGAATACTCGTTGCTCAACGGCGTACCGCCGCCCGTGAGGATCACAAAGGCGTCGCCCGTGCGCGCCGCCTGGCCGGTCCGGACCATCGGCGCGGGTGCGGCGACCCCCGGTTGGGAGGTCACCGGGGCCGGTGCCTGACAGCCGGCGAGGAGCCCGACCGCGAGGCCCGCCAGCCAGCGTCCGACCCGGTTTTGCGACCGGCCGGACCGGGCAGGATATCCGAACAAGTGGCACCCCATCCGGCCACCGTAGCGAAAGAATCGCGTCCGTCGACAGGCCAGTGGCGCAAAGTGAGTGCCGGCGTTCCGTCGAAAATCCCGCGATTCGTATCCGCGCGTGCGAAATTCCGGAATGGAGTGAAGGGACGGAATGGAGGGGTAGCCACCAAAGGCGGAAAAGGGTAGGGTAGAGGGAAATGAAAACCGCCCACCCGCCCGCGTTTCCGGCGCCGATTGCCGGCCCTTTTTCGCGCCTGGTTGTCCACGGTGCGTCCCGCCGGCCAGCGATACCCCGGCTCTTCCCCCGTCAAACCGAACCCGCCGCCGCCTCGCGGTGAATCCAACCCCATCCGACCAAATCCAAGTAAATCCAATCTCCTCCAACCTCCGGAAGTCCACCCCTCCCGATCTCCCGTGAAGCGTCTATCTCAGCCGACCAATCCCTCCGATTCCCCTCAACCTATCCCGAGGCGCTCCCGGCCTCGCGGTAAATCCGGCCAAATCCAACCAAATCCAAGTAGATCCAACCACCTCCGATCTCATCCAGCCCTCCCCTCGTCTCCCGACCCAAAGCCATGGGGGAGAAGGTGGGACATTTTTTCTCTACCTCCCTCAAAACCCCGCCCTTGACACCCCCCGCCCCGTCCGGCACTTCTGACCCTCTTTTTCTACAAAAGTCATGCAACCTACATTCCGTCCGCACCGCAAGAAACGCGCCCGCAAGATTGGTTATCGCGCCCGTATGGCCACCAAAGGCGGACGCAAAGTCATCCGCGCCCGCCGTCTCAAAGGCCGCAAACGCCTGACGGTCGTCTGAGCCGCGCCTGCCTTCGTCCGTCACCACGCGCGTTCGCGAGTGGAGTCACGACGCGCGCCTGCGAAGCCACGCCCATGCGTTTCCGCCCTGAGCAGCACCTGAGCCGCCAGAGCGACATCCGCGTCGTCCGCGAACAGGGGCGCCGGGTGGACTGCCGCGCCTTCACCCTGTGGTGGAAGCGCCGCGACACGATTCTGCCCGCGCCCGCGGTCGAAACCCCGCGCGTCTGCGTGGTCGCCTCCACCGCCGCCGTCGGCGGTGCCGTCCGGCGCAACCGCGCCAAGCGCCGCCTCCGGGAAGTGTTTCGTCAGCATCAGCTCGCGGTGCCGGCCGGATGCGATCTCATGTTGATCGCCCGGGCCGCCGCCCAGCATACCCCGCTCCCCGAGATGGGGCGGAAGTTCACTGAGGCCTGCGGTCAAATCCCGCCTGTCCCTCCCGCCGCAGCGACGCCCTCCGCATGACCGTGCGCCTCACCGCCGCCCTCCGATTGCTCGTGCGCCTGCCGGCGCTGGGGCTGCTGCTCGCGATCAAGCTCTACCAGCGCACGCTCTCGCCGGCCCTGCCGGTGCTGTTCGGTCCGTCCTTCGGCTGCCGGTTTGCGCCCACCTGTTCCCACTACGCCGCCGATGCCGTGCGCGAGCACGGGGCGCTCGTCGGCACCGGGCTTGCCGCGATCCGGCTGTTGAAATGCACCCCGCTGCATCCCGGCGGTCATGATCCGGTGCCTCCGCGCCGCACGCCGCGCTGCCACCGCGTCACCGTCTAACCCGGGCCTCCGCCGCTCTTCCTTTTTCGCGTCTCCCGCGTCCTTTTCTCCCACCACTTTCTCGTAATGGACAAAAAGAATACAGTCATCGGCGTGGCGCTCATCGCGGCCGCCATCGCCTACATGTTTTGGATGCAGCAGTCGGCTCCGCCGCCCCCGCCGGCCTCCGCGCCGGTCGCCGCGACTCCGGCCGCGACGACCTCGGGTGCTCCGACCTCCACGGCCCCGGCCTCCGGCCAGCCGGCCGCGACCACCGCCTCCGCTCCGGCCGCGGCCCCCGCCGCCAATGCCGCCTTCGCCGCCATCCACGCCGAGGCTGCCACCGCGACCGTCACCACCCTCCGCAACAGCTACATCGAGGTCCGTTTCACGGACTCCGGCGGCGCGATCCGCGACGTGGCGTTCACGAAGCGCGACAAAAACGACAAGCTGATCTACCCGGCGGAGATCAAGGGCTCGACGCCCTTTGTGTTCAACGCCCTCCATGCCGATCCGATGCTCGCCTTCGTGGACTTTCCGGGCCTCGACCGCAATTCGCGTTTCGAGCGCGTCTCGCAGACCGCCAACGAAGTGGTCTATCGCGCCGTCCTCGACGGCCGCCTCGAGGTCACGCGCCGCTACACGCTGCCCCCCGACGAGGGCGACAAGACCGACCCCTACCAGCTCCACCACGAGACCACGATCCGCAACCTCACCGACAAGACCGCCCCGCCGATGAAGGTCGCGTTCGCCCTCGGCACCTCGGCCCCCACCAACGCCACCGACGACGGCTTGCAGCTCACCAGCGGCTACTCGACGGGCAGCGAACAGCATTTCACCAAGCGCGCCGACCTCGAGTCGAGCGGTGGTTTCTTCGGCATCGGCGCCCACGACTCCAAGCCCTCCGTCGTCAGCCCCGGTCCGGTGGCGTGGGCCTCGGTGAAGAACAAGTTCTTCACCACCGTCCTCACCCCCGGCGAACCCGGCGCCGCGGTCGTCACCCGCCGCGTCAAACTCCTCACCGATCTCCCGGATGACAACCATCTGGCCTACGGCATCACCGGCAGCGCGCAGTTCGACGTGAAGGCCCTCGCGCCCAACGCCGAGGCGAAGCTCACGTCCGATCTTTACGTCGGCCCGAAGGAGTACGCCCGCCTCGCCAAGTCCGCCGTCTTCAAGGCCGACCAAGACAAGGTCATGGAGTTCGGGTTCTTCAAGTATTTCAGCCAGATTCTCCTCACCCTGATGACGTGGATCCATGGGTTCGTCGCCGGCGGCTGGGGCGTCGCGATCATCCTCACCACGCTCACCCTGAAGATCATCTTCGTGCCCTTCACGCTCGCCGCCTCGCGCTCCGCGAAACGCATGGCCAAGCTCCAGCCCGAGCTCCAGGCCCTGCGCGAGAAGTACAAGGACAACCCCCGCAAGCAGCAGGAGGCCACGATGGCCCTCTTCAAGACCAACAAGGTCAACCCGGTCGGCGGCTGTCTCCCGATCCTCATCACGATTCCGTTCTTCATGGGCTTCTTCTCGATGCTCCAGAGCACGGCGGAGTTCCGCTTCGCGCCCTTCCTCTGGGCCGCCGACCTGGCCTCCCCCGACACCATCTGGCACATCCCCGGCATCAATTTCCCGGTCAACATCATGCCGCTCCTCATGGGTGCCACGATGATCGTCCAGATGCGCCTCACGCCGACGCCCTCCGTCGACAACGCCCAGGCCAAGATGATGCAGTTCATGCCGATCATCTTCACGCTGTTCTGCTACACCTTCTCCTGCGCCCTCGCGCTCTACTCGACGGTCAACGGTCTCTTCACGATCATCCAGCAGCTTGTGATCAACAAGATGAAGGACCCCGAGCCCGCCCCCGCGGCGGCGGCCGTCGGCCCCGGTGGCAAACCCATCAAGAACGTCACGCCGAAAAAGTAGCTGAAGAAGTAGCGAGTAGTGGGTAGCGAGTAGCGAGCATTCGATCCTCCGCCACTCGGACCCCGGCCGGTTTTTCTACTCGCTACTCACTACCCACTACTCGCTACTTTCCTACCAAAATGGCCGGCCATAACAAGTGGTCCAAAGTTAAGCGCCTGAAGGCCGTCACCGACAGCCGTCGCGGCAAGGTCTTCTCCCGTCTCTCCCGCGACATCACCCTCGCCGCCAAGTCCGGTGGCGGCGACCAGGACGGCAACGCCCGCCTGCGCACCCTCGTCCTCAAGGCCCGCGAGGCCAACATGCCCGCCGAGAACGTCGACCGCGCCATCAAGAAGGGCACCGGCGAGCTCCCGGGCGTGGTGTATGAAGAAATCACCTACGAGGGCTACGGCCCCGGCGGCGTCGCCTTCGTCGTCCAGGCCACCACCGACAACAAGGTCCGCGCCGCGAAGGACATCCGCTCCGCCTTCGCCAAGCACGACGGCAACCTCGCCAGCACCGGCTCCGTGGCGTTTCAGTTTTTGCACGCCGGCCAGTTCCTCATCGCCCAGGAAAAGATTGCCGAGGACGCGCTGATGGAGATCGCGCTGGAGGCCGGGGCCGACGACATCCTCGCCAGCGAGCAGGGCTACGAGGTCCGCTGCGCGGTCACCGCCTTCGACCGGGTCGCGCATGCCCTGGAGAAAAAGGGGCTCAAGCCGGACAGCTCCGAGATCGCCTACATCCCCGTCACCACCGTTCCCGTGACGGACCTCGCCGTCGCGAAGACCCTGGCGAAGCTCCACGACGCCCTCGATGAGATGGACGACGTGCAGCATGTGTTCTCCAACGAGGAGATGGACGAGGCCTTGGCCGCGGCGGCGAATTCGTGAAACTTGCGCCCGGGCCGGGCGTCCGGCGTGCCATGTCGCCCGTACCAGACAAATGTTGCCCTCGGCGCGGGCGCACCTCGTCATGGCTCCAGCGCAGCTTCCCTCCCTTCCGCGTGACCACCGTCCCCTTTCGCCTCAAAAACCCGGCCGTCATAACCCCGGCGCCCCCTTGCCACCTTCCGCCCTTGCGGGTTGAGTGTCCGACGCGATGACCGACGACCTCGAGACTCTTCCGGCGGCCCGCGCCGTGGATCCCACGGCGCGCCACCTCGCGCCCGGTGATGTCGGGCTCGTGACGCCCCGGGATTTCGTGCACCCGCGGCCCTTTTCGTTCCGGAGCGGCCAGGTCATCCCGGGCTTCACGCTGCGCTACGAGACCTACGGCACGCTCAACGCCACGCGCGACAACGCCGTGCTGATCTGCCACGCCCTCAGCGGGGACCACCATGCCGCCGGCTGGCACTCCCCCGCCGACAAGAAACCCGGCTGGTGGAACAACCTGATCGGCCCCGGCAAGGCCGTCGACACCCGACGCTTTTACGTCGTCTGCGCCAACGTCCTCGGCGGCTGCCAGGGCTCCACCGGCCCGTCGTCCACCAATCCCGAGACCGGCCGGCCCTACGGCATCCAGTTTCCCTTCGTGACCATCGGCGACATGGTGCGCGCGCAGAAGCTCCTCCTCGACCACCTCGGTATCGCCGAACTCCATACGGCCATTGGCGGCTCGATGGGCGGCATGCTCGCGCTCCGCTTCGGCACTGACTATCCGCGGTTCACGCGCCGTGTCCTCGCCATGGCGACCACCGGCCGCGAAAGCGCGCAGGCCATCGCGTTTAACGAGGTCGGCCGCCAGGCGATCATGCAGGACCCCGCCTGGAACCGCGGCGACTACACCAAGGACGCCGGCCCACGCGTCGGCCTCGCGATCGCGCGCATGATGGCGCACATCACCTACGTCTCCGATGCGTCGATGGACCGCAAGTTCGGTCGCCGGAAGAAAGAGACCGCCGCGAGCGACGCCTACACCTTCGACGTGCAGT
>JAPLTR010000073.1 GCA_026398065.1 Verrucomicrobiota bacterium
GTTGCCCGCCGCATCGAGCGGCACGAACCCGTGCTGCTGTCCCGAGACTCCGATCCCGCGCACCCGGGAGCCGTCGATCTTCGCGGCCACTTCGCCGAGCACCGCATCCAGCGCCGCCGTCCAGTCATGGGGATGCTGCTCCATGTGCCCGACGGGCAGACCGTCGATCAGCGTGTGCGGCGCGCGGGCCTCGGCGATCACCTTGCGGGTGTCGAGGTCGAGGACGACCGCTTTGACGCTCTGGGTGCCGGAATCGATGCCGATGTAGAGGGACATGGTGAAATCTGGGTGAAGCAGAAGAAGGGGAAAACCGCCCCCACCTCATGCGCGAGCCCGGCCGAAACTCAAAACCAAACTCGGGCTAACCTTAGCGCGGCCCCGTGTTGTTGGTCTTCATCGCGTCCAGAAACTCGACGGGGGAAAAATCGTCGGTCAGGAGCCGGGCCGCCTTCACTTCCTTCAGCGGGATCGCGGCCCGCTCGGCCCTGATCTCGTCGAGGTTGAGCTTGGTGGCGATCACCTGCGCCGCGCCTTTTTCCACCACGCCCCAGTTCTCGGCCTTCGTCATGTCGGGCGAGCGGTACTTCACGGCGCACGCGATCACGTTCCCGCGCCCGTTGGTCTCGAAGATCACCACCTGGGGAAACACCGCCTGGATCGTCTTGAGGTCGGAGTAGAACAGCTCCGTGCCCGAGTGGAGGTTGCTGATGAACACGCCGCGGTCGGTCAGGCGCGCGGCGCACTCGCGGTAGAATTCCTCCGTCTTCAGGTGCGGCGGCACAAAGCCCCCGCGGAACGCGTCGAGGATGATCCAGTCCCACTGGGTCTTGTCGCGCTTCACAAACATCCGGCCGTCCGTCAGCGCCACCGGTGTCTTGGCCGTGGGCTTGAACCCGAGGCGCTCGACGCAGAGCTCGTACACCTTCGGATCGAGTTCCACGGACTGGACCAAGGCGTCGGGAAACGCCGCCGTGAAGAGCCGGGGGAAGCCCGCGCCGCCCAGCCCGATCATCATCACGCGCGCCGGCTTCGGCTGGAAGAAGAGTCCGGCGTAGAGCGAGCGCGTGTAGGCGACGACGAGCTTCATCGGATCGGCGAGATCGACCGCCGACTCCAGCGCCTCGCCGCGGCGCGACCGCGCGCGCAGTTCGACGAGCGTGCCGCTCTTCTCGATCGTGAGGCTGTTGTAGATCGTGTCGTAGCTCTCGACGTAGTTGCCCGCGGGTTCCGCGGCGGAGAGCGCGGCGGTCGCGAGCGAAAGGCCGAGGAGGGAGCGGGCGAGGTTCATGGCGAAGAGGGGGACCGCAGAAAGCGCAGCAGGGCGGCCAGCGTCACCACCGCCACCACCAGCCAGCCGTAGAGCAGCGACGAGACGCGGAAGTTCGGGATGAGCACAAAGGTCGTGAGCATCACCCCCGCGATGTTGCCAAGCGTGCTCACGCCATAGACGAGACCCGAGGCCTTGCCCGGCGCCACGCCGCGCTGCGCGAGAAACTGCACGCACTGCGGACCGAAGGTCGAGAGCGCCGTCACCGGCAGGAGAAACAGCGCCACACACGACACCAGCACGCCGACCAGCACGGAGGTGAACGCCACCTCGATCTGCGCCAGGAGCGCCCGGCCCCACAGCGCCGTGACCGCGAGCGTCAGCACCGAGACGGCGGCGCAGACGAGCTGGCTCTTCCGCCGCTGCACGGGATCGAGATTGCTGATCGTGCCGCCCGCCATCGAGCCGGCGCTGAAGGCCGCCAGGAAGGTCGAGATCAGGCAGGCCCACACATCGATGCTCGAGCCGAAGTGCGGGCTCAGGAGGCGCGAACCGAGCATCTGGAAGCCCATGCTGAGGATGCCAAGGGTGAGGACGACGACGTAGAAAACGAGGAGCGACACGGGGAAGCCGCGCAACCTGCGTCATCGTTTTCCCGATGTCACCACGAAAGTCCGGCCCGTTCTTCCGGATTGCTTCGCCCGTCGGCGCGGGCGACCTTCCGGGGTCACCCCACCCGCCCACCCTATGATCGCAGCCCGCCCCCTGCTCTTCGCCCTGCTCACCGCGGTTTCCGCCGCCCCCCTCCCGCTCATGGCCCAAGCCCCCGCTCCCGCCGCCCCGTCCGCCAAACTTGGCTCCCGCGTCTTCGTCTGGGATGAACTCACGGTGAAGCCCAACGCCACCGGCACCCGCCGCGACGTCGTCGACCTGCCCACCGCGACCTTCGAGAAGTTCGAGTCCCACGTCACGACGCTCAACGTCGGCCAGGCCTCCCATCTCCCGCACCGCCACGCGCGCGAGGAGTTCATCATCGTCAAGGAAGGCACGGTCGAGGTGCACATCAACGGCCAGACCCAGCCCGCCGGCCCCGGCTCCCTGCTGTTCTACGCCTCGAACGACGCGCACGCCGTGCGCAACATCGGGACCGGCCCCGCCACGTATCTGGTGTTCAACTACGAGACCGTCGCCACCCGGTCCGCCCCCGCCGAGGGCGCCGCCGTCGCCAGGCGGCCCGGCACGCTCGCCTCGACCGTCTTCAACTGGGACCGGCTCGCGGTGAAGCCGACGAAGGCCGGCGCACGCCGCGACGTCGTCAACTCGCCGACCGTCACCTGCGCCAACTTCGAGTGCCACGTCACCACCCTCAACCCCGGCGAGGTCCCGCACGCCGCCCACCGCCATCCCGACGAGGAGATCGTGATCGTGAAGGAGGGCGTCATGGAGGTGACCATCAACGGCGTCACCCGGCGCGGCGGCCCGGGCTCGATCTTCTTTTACGGCTCCAACGACGAGCACGGCATGAAGAACGTCGGCGGCACGGTCGCCTCCTATCACGTGGTGCGCATCGTGACCGCCGCGACGCCCAAGGCTGCCCCGAAGACCTGACGCGGCCGGGTCACGGGGCGGCCACCTTCGCCCGCCACGCCGCGTAGTCCTTCTCGACGAGCCGGCGCGGTGCCGCGGTGTACCAGCCGGACCCCGTGCGGCGTTCGCGGTCCACCTCGGCCAGGGAGTAGACCTTGACGCCGTCGCGGCTCGCAAAGATGGGCCGGTTCGTGCCGATCTCGCAGCAGCGGGCCCAGAGCGGCGGCGCGTGCTCGTCGGCCACCACGACGGTGTCCGTGTCGGTGCTGTGGCGCACAAACTCCGCGGGCGGCGCCTTGATCCGCTCCACCCGGATGCCCGTCAGC
>JAPLTR010000489.1 GCA_026398065.1 Verrucomicrobiota bacterium
CTCGTCCTCGCCGGCGCCGCCCTCGCCGTCCACGCGCAGTCGCCCGCCCCCGCCCCGTCCGCCAAGCCTGCTACTTACACGCGCACCGAAGACGTCGTGTACGGCCGCAAGTTCGGTGTGGCCCTCACCCTCGACGTCATCCAACCCACGGGCAAACCCAACGGTTACGCGATCATAACGCTCGTCAGCGGCGGTTGGAAATCCTCGCACGAAGGCGTCAACCCCAACTCCTACGCCCCGTACCTCGCCCGCGGCTACACGATGTTCGCCGTCGTCCACGGCTCGCAGCCGAAGTTCATCCTCTCCGAGATCATCCCCGACATCCACCGCGCCGTCCGCTTCATCCGCCACAACGCCGCGCGCTGGGGCATCGATCCCGCCCACCTCGGCATCACGGGCTCCAGCGCCGGCGGCCACCTCTCGCTCACCCTCGGCACCCAGGGCGGCCCCGGGCAGGCCGACGCCAAGGACCCCGTCGACCGCGAGAGCAGCGCCATCCAGGCCGTCGCCTGCTTTTACCCGCCCACCGATTTCCTCAACTACGGTGCCGATGGCGAGATCGCCACGGGCGTTGGCATTCTGAAGGACTACGTGCCCGCCTTCGGACCCGAGGCTAACACCCCCGAGGGCCGCCAGCACCTCGGCGAGACGCTCTCGCCCGCGCGCTTCATCACCGCCCAGATGCCACCCACCCTCATCATTCATGGCGACGCCGATCCCCTCGTACCGATCCAGCAGTCGCAGCTCTTCGTAAAGCGCGCCGCCGACCTCGGCGCCAACGCCCGGCTCGTCGTCCGCGCCCGCACTCCTCGATCCACCCCTTCCAAATGAGCCCCACTCCCTCTCCGCTCCCTTCGCTCTCTCGCCGCGACTTCCTCGCCTCCACCGCCGTCGCCGCCTCGGCCCTCGCCCTCGGCGTGCGCCCCGCCACCGCCGCCGAGTCCGCCAAACTCCGCTGGCCCATCATCGCGTTCTCCAAGCCGTTTCAAAAGCTCAACGCCGAGCAGACCGCCGCCTTCGTCGCCGACATCGGGTGGGACGGCATCGAGTGCCCCGTCCGCGCCAAGGGCCAGGTCGAGCCCGAGCGCGCGCCTGACGAACTCCCCGCCTTCGCCGCCGCCCTCCGCAGCCGCCAGCACGAAATCTACATCGCCACCACCGACATCACCACCATCGGCCAGAAGCACGCCGAGACCGTTCTCCGCACCTGCGCCAAGCTCGGCATCAAGCGCATCCGTCTCGGCTTCTGGAAATACGACCTGAAGCAATCCCCCGCCGACCAGCTCCGTGAGATCGGGCCGGCATTGAAGGACATCGCCGCCGCGTGCAAGGACCTCGGCCTGCAGGCCGGTTTCCAAAACCACTCCGGCCGCAACTACGTCGGCGCCCCCGTGTGGGATGTGTTCAGCCTCATCCGCGATATGGACCCCAGGCATTTCGGCATGTGCTTCGATATCGGCCACGCCACGATCGAGGGCGGCCTCTCCTGGCCCATCGAGGCCAAGCTCATCGCGCCCTTCTACACCGCCGTCTTCGTGAAGGATTTCCTGTGGAAGAAAAACGCGAAGGGCGTCTGGGACGCCGCGTGGTGCAACCTCGGCGACGGCATGGTGCCCCAGGCCTTCTTCACCGAGCTGAAAAAATCCTCCTACACCGGCCCCATCTGCCAGCACCACGAGTACGAGCTCGGCACCGAGGCCGAGATGGCCGCCCACATGCGCAAGGACCTGCAGGTCCTCAAGGGCTGGCTCGCGTAAGCCGCCGGCTCCCTCACGGCCCGCTTCGCGCCGGGCCCACCTCCGCCCAGATTCGCTCCAGCACGGGCTTCAGGCGCGCGGTGAAAAGTTCATACGCCGGCGGGTGAAAATGGAGCTTGTCAGCCCGATACAGGTCCAGCCGCGGATGGCCGTCGGCGTCCACCAGCAGCGGGTTGATGTCCACGAAGGTGTGTCCCGGGTGCGACTCGCAGTACGCGCGGGCGAGCGCGTTGTAGTGATCGACCTGCTCCCAGCGCGCCACGCGGTCCGGCGACCGCGTCGAGGAGACGAACACCACCCGCACGCCCGGCAGCGCCCGCTGCGCACGCTCGGAAAATTCGCGGAACCGCGCGAAGATCGCCGCGGGCGCCTCCGGCTCGGTCCCCGCCCGCACGTCGTTGCTGCCGCAGTAGTACACGATCACCTTCGGTGCGTAGCGCGGCACCAGCTGTTCGAAGCGCACGAGCTGGTCCGCCGTGCGCGATCCGCCGAACGCGCGGTTGAGCACGGGCAGCGGCTTCATCTGCTCCGCCACCGTGGTCCATTGCCGAAAGATACTGCTGCCGACGAACAGGATGCCGCCCGGCGCCGGCGGGCTGGCCCGGTCCGCCTCCGCAAAGGCCGCAAACGCCGCTTCATAGCGCGGACCTTTCTCGGCGGGAGCCTGCTCCGCACCCGGGGCGCCCAGCGGCCACCCGGCCAGCAGAAGCGCAAACGACGCGGCCGCGACGAGGCGTTGGATTCTCATCCGGTGCAGCATCCAAAGTTCCCGCCGGCGCTAAAGGAAAAATTGCGCGGACTGAGCGGCCGGAGCCGCGCGGGCGGCGCTCAGGGCTTCCCCGGCGCCCGCAGGTCCGCCTCGTAAACGCGGCCGGCGGCATCCGAGGCGAGCACGAGCCACGCCCCGTGCTCCGGGAAAACGCCCTTCGGACCGGTGGGATCGTTGACGCGCGCATGCAGCGCCGCCTCCGGGGCGATCACGGCCCGCGGCGCATGCAGCAGCTCGGCCGAGGCGAGGTCGACCGTGCCGAAAACGATCTCCGAGCGGATTTTCTCGCGGTAAACGCTGTGCCCCAGCCACACCGCTCCATCGGGCGCCAATGCGACCGTGGGCCGGCTGACCGAGTCGTCGGCCGTCAGCCGGCCATAGGGAACGTTGCGCCACCTGCCCTCGGGCGAACGCACGCGCAGCACCAGCTGTGGCTCTCCCACCGCATCCACGCTGTTCTTCGTCGCCACCCAGAGCGTGCCGTCGGTCGCGAGCACCGCATGGAGATGATCGTCGGCGTTGCGGTCGCCGGCCTGCACGACTTCAACGGCCTCCCACGCCGTCGCCGGCCGGCCGGTGCGGTGCACGCGCAGGTTGACGGTCTCATGTTTTTGATCCGACCAGATCACCCCCACCCCTTCGCGCAACGGCGCGACCGTGCAGATGTCATCCGCCTCGATGCCCCGCCCGATGGTCTCCGGCGGGGACCACTGCGCCCCGTCCCGCGAACTCCACGCGAAGATCTTTTCCTGCACCGCCGTGGCGATCCACCAGAGTCCGCCGGGGTCCCGGGCCAGGGTGATCGTCTCGATCGCATCGTCGGCCGGGGCGGGCAGTGTGGCCAGGACTTCGGCCTGCCACAACCGGGCGTCGGCCGCGAGCGGCCTGAGGCGAAACACCCGGATGATCCGGTCCGCCGCGCTCACCGCCGTGGCACTCTCCCCATCCCACCACACGTCGGCCCGGCCGGGCACGCCCGCGAGCGCCGCCCGCACCTCGGTGTGCTCCACCCAACCGGTCCCGGTGCGCTGCCACAACGACGGACCGGCGAGCCGCGGCAAAACCGCCCACCAGCATCCATGGCTGAACCACGTTTTCGACTGGGGTTTGTCGGCGGTGGGAAACGGATAGTCCACCTGCAGGACCGGCTGCGCCGACGGTTCGGCGCGAACAGCCTCGCCCGCCAGCCCGCCCGCCAGCACCACCGCCAGCCATCGTTTCAACGCGCGCATGGGTTTAGAAATCGAAGCCCGCGTTCACGTAGGCGAACCGGCCCTGCGGACTGAACAGCCGGGCATCATAGCCCTGCCGGGTCGGATAGGCCGGCGGAGCCCTGTCGGCCACATTGTTGATGCCCGCCGAGAGCACCGCGCCCCGGAGCCAACCTTGCCGCCCGAAACGATACGCGACGACGACGCTCCACGTGGTGTGGCTTGGCATGATGTAGTCAACCCCCGCGACGGTGATGCGATCCGCCGGATTGTAGCGGGAGGTATAGTTGCACGAGGTGCCCCACGACCAACTCTGCCACGCATACTCCACCCGGGCCGTGCCGCGGGTGCGCGGGCGGCTGAGGTCATTGGGAAAATCCACGAAGGGCTGGCTGGCATCGAGCTTCACCCGGTAGGTGTCGGTGTAGCTCGCGTCCGCCCCGAGCGTGAGGAGGCCGGTTTCGCGGCGGCCGCGCCGATAGGTGACGTTGAAGTCGCATCCGGACGTCTCGGCCTTGGAGAAGTTCGCCAGCGGTTCCGCGATCGAGATGATCGGGCCGATCGGCACGGTCGCCGTCGGCGCCACGCGCACGATGTTCGGGTTGGAGTAGGCCCCGCCCGCGACTTCGAGGGCGAGCTGGGCGTCGCGCCCGACGACGTTGATCTGGTCCTTCAGGTCATAGCGCCACCAGTCCACCTCGAACGACAGGCCGCGCGCGAACGCGGGCTCCCAGACGACGCCAACGTTGCGCGATTCCGTCAGCTCGGGCTTCAGCGTGCGCGTCGGCGGCTGGTAGATCGTGCGGCGGATGTTGCCATCCTGCGGGCGAAACGAATCGATGCGCGCCGCCATCGAGCTCGCGATGCCGCCGTAAAGCTGCGCGAGCGTGGGGGCGCGGAACCCCTGCCCGACCGAGGCGCGCAGGAGCAGGCCTGCGAGCGGTTGCACGGCCACGCCCGCGCGCGGCTTCGTCGCCGAGCCGAAATTCGAGAAATGCTCCCAGCGCCCCGCCAGCTGCAGCTCCGCCCGCCGCAGCAGGGTCCGCCGGTCGTCGTGCCAGAGCGGCGCCGCGAGCTCGACATAGGCCGACCGGATGTCGCGATCGGCGACGAAATCGGTCTGCACCGCCGTATTGACGAGGTCGCCGGCCCGGTAGATCTCCGCGTTGTCACTGCGCAACGATTCATCGCGGTACTCGGCGCCCGCCGCGACGAGCAACGGTCCGGCCGGCAGGGCCGCGAGCTTGCCGGTCACCTTCGCGTCCCACAGCGCGAGGGCCGAGCGCCCGCCCGTGAAGCTGTCGGTCCGGATGGCCGCGAGAACCGGTTCCGGATTGGCGTTGGGACCGCCAAACATGTTGAACGCATCCGGCGTGCTGCGCGCCAGCGCCGTCGCGAGCGCGCTCCGCTTGAGCAGGTTGCGGGTGAGGTCGCGCGCGCGGTTGCCGGCCTCCATCCCGGAGGTCTCCCACGTCCAATCCGGGCCGAGGTCGCCGCGAAACCCGATGAGAAATCGGCTCTGCGAGGTCGTGATCCGTCCCGTGCGCGGGCCAAACGCAGGCTCGACGTAGTTGAACTGCACCGCCCGCGGCGTGACTCCGGGACTCGCGGTGCCGGGGCCGTAGAAACGCGTCCCGAAGGGGTTGTAGTAGTTCGTCGCCGGAATCGTCATCGGCGTGCCCGTGCTGTCGATGTTCTGCGTGCTCGCGATCGTCATCGGCGACTGTTGCACGTCGGACACGAGATCGTTGTAGGAGAGTTCGGCGAAGAGCCCGATGCGCCGGCCGAGTTTGCGGTCCAGCGCCAGGAACACATCCCGCGAGTCCCGGCTGGGCACGAGCGAGAAGGCATCGGCGTCGTTGTAGTAGTTGGCCTGGCTCCGAGCGCCGGACTTCAGGCTCCGGTCGAAGTCCACGTAGGCGGCGTTGGCCGTCAGGCCGGGCAACGTGTTGGGCAGTCCCGTCTGCGTGACGAGGGTGAACGAGGCGTAGGGCCCGATGTTGGAGAGGAAATTCCAGTTGGCGGCGGAGCCGAACGGCTCGGGCACTCGGCCGCGCGCATCCCCGCGCACGGCGAAGTCGCGGTCGCGGGCCATCAGCATTTTTCGCCGGTAGGCATCGACGACCGCCAGGAACCCGCCCTGCCCGTCCGGGAAGCGCTGCGCCAGGGTCAGCGTGCCACGGTACTCCGGCGCGGCGCCGTCGGTCGTGTCGCCATAGCGGACGGCGAAACGGCGTTCGTCGGCGGTGCGCTTCGTGATGAAATTCACCACCCC
>JAPLTR010000163.1 GCA_026398065.1 Verrucomicrobiota bacterium
GCGCCGCCGCGGCGGACCCGCCCGGGCCGGCTGCGGTGGCGGCGGCCGGCCCGGCCGACGCGCTGCCCCTGCGCGAAGGTCAGGTGCTGGGGCTCCTGCTCCGGGGCAGGCGGAACAAGGAGATCGCAGCCGAGCTCAGCCTGAGCGTGAAGACCGTGGAGACCTACCGCGCGCGGCTGATGAAGCGGTTTGGCTGCACGAGCATGGCGGAGCTGGTGCTCCAAGCCATTCGCAAGGGATATACAACTGCCTGACGCCACCTGTCAGGGAAACCCTCGTCGGGACGGAATAGGCTTCACATCTCCGGGCGGGCGGACCGAAGGATAGGGAAGGAAGGCCACGGTGCGGATCACGCCTATCAATCATTCCTCCAATCAGATGCTCGAAATTTTGTTCAACTCACTCGGGCGTAGTCAACGGTGCTGGCCGGGGAGGCCGGCTCGCCCCATGATGATGAGAACGGGCCGGTAGCCATTAATCCGGCGCTCCCATGTTCATACCCCATCATGCTCCCTCTGGAGGCAGCCCGCTTGTGGGTGGATGTCATGGTGCGGTGCCGGTGAACCGGCGGCGGGCGACGATGCACCCGCCGGCCGCGGGGAGGAGGAGCCCGAGATGAATCCGCCGATCCCGCCGGGAGACGATCGACCCGGCCTCGTCGACCGTGAGCTGTTCGGCCCGCCGTCCGCGCGGTTCCGCTTCTGGCTGGCCATGGCGCTGCCTGCGGGGGCGTTGGTGCTCCAATGGGAATTTTGGGACTACATCCGCCCCTTCGTGTGGTTCTTCTTTTATCCGGCGGTCTTCTTCAGCGCCTGGATTGGCGGCAAGGCCGGGGGGATCGGGGCCACGCTGTTTTCGGCCTGCCTGGTACTGGTGTTTTTTTTCCCGCCGGAATTCGCCTTTGCCGGCAAAGATCCCCGGATCTTTCCGGCGGGGGTCCTGTTCATCACGATGGGCATTTTCCTCAGCTACTTCCACGATCATTTGCGGCGGGCCAAACGCACCGCCTCCGACGCCCTGGAGTCCGCGCGACTGGCCCACGCTCAGCTTGAAGCCCGGGTGCTCGAGCGCACGGCGGAACTGGAGCGCAGCCACGCGAGCCTGCGTGACCGTGAGGAGCTGTCGTCGAGCGCACTCCGTCTCAGCCCCGACTGCATGCTCATGATCCGGGAGTCGGACGGCACGGTCATCATGGCCAACGAGGCGACCGGCCGGCTGTGTGGGATGCCCGCCGATCAGATCGTCGGACAGGTGGCGTTGCCGTACACGGGGTGGTTGTCGGACGAGGAGCGGCAGGGTTTTGTCCGGGCGCTCCGGGAGACCGGCGAGTGTCTGAATCACGAGACCCGCCTGGGAATGCCCGACGGCCGGGTCGTCGCGTGCAGCCTTTCGGCACGCCGCATCTCACGCAACGGCGAGGACTGCTTGCTCTGCGTGGTGCGCGACCTGACCGAGCGGCGGCGGGCGGAGTCGGCCAACGTGACCGTCGCGGCGATCGTGGAGTCGTCGGACGACGCGATCGTTGGGAGCGATCTGGGCGGAACGGTCACGAGCTGGAACCGGGGGGCGGAACGGATTTTCGGGTTCACGGCGGCGGAGATGGTGGGATGCCCGCTCCGACGGATCGTCCCGCCGGACCGCCTGGCCGAGCAAGAACGGGTCCTGGCCCAGGTCGCGCAGGGCAACCGCGTCCGTCATCTGGAGACGGTGCGGTTGAGAAAGGACGGAACGCCGGTGGAGATCTCCGTGACGATCTCGCCGATCAAGGATGGCGGAGGCCGCGTGGTGGGCGCCTCCAAGATCGCGCGCGACATCACGGAGCGGAAGCGGACCGAAGCCGCGCTGCGGCGCGCGCGCGAGCAGTTTGCGGGCATGGCGGCGAGTTCGCCCAGCGTGCTGTGCTCGTTGCGTCTGGTGGCCGACGGCCGCCGGGTCTTTGACTATGCGGCGCCCGGCATCGAGGGCATCTTCGGGGTCACCGCGGAGGAAATCGTGCTGGATCCCACGGTGGCGATCGGACGGATCGAGGCCACGGATCAGGAGGAGAGCAGGGCGGCCATTGAGGAGTCGGCCCGGACCATGTCGCCCCTGCGTTTCCGCTTCCGGGTGAATCATCCGCGCAAAGGTCTGATCTGGGTGGAGGGAAATTCCGTGCCGACGCGTCCGGCGGAGGGCGGCGTGGTCTGGCACGGGGTGATGACGGACGTGACCGTGCAGACCCGGGCGGAGCACGCCCTGCGCGAGAGCGAATCGCGGTATCGCTCGCTGGTGGACAACCTGCCCGCGGGGGTGTTTCGCAAGGACGCCGCGGGCCGGTTTGTCTTTGTGAACGGCCGGTTCTGCGAGGTGGAGGGCTTCGGGCCGGAGATGTTTCTGGGCCGGACGGCGACAGAGGTGGCGGAGGCGATCGCGGCGCACCCCGGGGCGGTGGCCCACGACTGGCGGCAGACCATCCATCAGACTTACCGCGGCGCGGACCACCACGAGCAGATCATGCGGACGGGGCGGACCATCGCCGTGGAGGAGGAGTGGGTGGCGGCGCCGGGCGGTGGGGCCCGCCGCTATTTTCAGGCGGTGAAGACGCCCGTGTACGGCGAGGGCGGGGCGGTGGTGGGGTCCCAGGGCGTGCTGTTTGAAGTCACGGACCGGAAGCGCGCGGAGGCCGCGCTGCGGGAGAGCGACGAGCGGCTGCGCTCGCTGGGCGACAACCTCCCGGACAGCTATGTGTACCAGTGCACCCGCGTCGCCGAGGGCCCCGCGCGGTTCCTGTACCTCAGCGCCGGGGTGGAAAAGCTGCATGGACTCACCGCGGCCGAGGTGATGCAGGATGCGTCCCGGCTCTACCGGCAGATCGCGGTGGAGCAACTGACCGCGC
>JAPLTR010000696.1 GCA_026398065.1 Verrucomicrobiota bacterium
TGCACCGGCGTCGGGGAGCGACCGGGCGAGGGCCCGTATGTCTTCCGCTGGCGGGGACACTACTGGATGCTCGTCGATCTCTGGAAGGGCCTCGGCGTCTACCGTTCGGAGGACCTCCAGACGTGGACCGCCCAGCCCGACAATCTCCTCGGTATTCCCGGCAAGGGCACCGACGACGGCGTCAACGGCGGCCATCCCGGCGTCGTCGTGAGCGGCGACCGCGCCTTCTGTTTCTATTTCACGCATCCCGGTCGCAGCGGCACCATCACCCCGCAGGACAAAGACTCGCTCGACCTGCGCCGGAGCTCGATCCAGGTCGTCGAACTCGCGGAAAAAGACGGCCGCATCACCTGTGACCGCGACACGCCGACGCACATCGCCCTCGCGCCCCCGGCGGCCGGCGGCGTGACCTGGTCGAATCCCGTGGTGAAGCAGCGCGCCGATCCGCATATTACGTATCATACGGATGGATACTATTATTTCACCGCCACGGTGCCGGAGTACGACCGCCTGGAACTCCGCCGGGCGCGCACCCTCGATGCGCTGGCCACGGCGGAGCCGAAGACGATCTGGCGGCGGCACCCGGCGGGCCCGATGGGCTCGCACATCTGGGCGCCCGAGCTGCACCGGATCGGCGGCAGGTGGTATGTGTACTTCGCCGCCGGCGGCGCGGAAAAGGAGACGACCTGGAACATCCGCATCTACGTTCTTGAGAACGCCTCCGCCAATCCGCTCGACGGCGAATGGACCGAGCGCGGGCAGTTGAAGACCAACTGGGAGTCCTTCGCCCTCGATGCGACGACCTTCGAGCACCGCGGCACGCGCTACCTCGCGTGGGCGCAGAAGGACCCGAAGATCAAGGGCAACACCAACCTCTATCTTGCGAAGATGGACAGCCCCACCTCGATCAGCGGTGCGCAGGTGATGCTGTCCAAGCCCGACCTGCCGTGGGAACAGATCCGTTATTGGGTCAACGAAGGGCCCGCCGTTCTCTTGCGCAACGGCCGCGTGTGGCTGACCTACTCCGCCGCCGGCACGGGCGCCGAGTACTGTCTCGGCCTGCTCAGCGCCGACGAAAACGCCGACCTCCTCGATCCCGCGTCGTGGAAGAAATCGCCGACCCCGGTCTTCGCCACCCACGATGCGAACGGCGTTTTTGGGCCCGGTCACAACAGCTTCGCGACCTCCGCCGACGGGAAGTCCGACCTGCTGGTCTACCATGCGCGCAGCTACCGCGACATCCCGGGCGACCCGCTCCAGGATCCGAACCGCCACACCCGGATCCAGAAATTCACGTGGCGCGCGGATGGCTCACCGGACTTCGGCGTGCCGGCGGCGGACGGACCGGTGTCGCCACGCTGACCGCGGCCGGGAGGGGGGACCTCACAACGTCTGCCGGGCTCGTACGTCTGGCCTGGTACGGCGATCGTGCCGGAAACCCTATGAATCCTTCGCGTGCCCTGTTTGCCGCCGTGGTGTGTTCGCTCGCCACCGCGCTCGTCGCAGTCGCGGCCGACGTGGCGATTCCCATGCCGCCGGCCGAGCACCCGCGGCTCTACCTGCGGGCGGCCGAGGTGGCGAAGCTGCCGCAGCGGCTCGCGCATCCGGTGCTCGCGCCCACGGTGGCCCGGCTGGAGAAGCTGGCGAAACGCTCGCCCCAGGCCCGCGTGGAGTGGGAGGCGTTGCAGTGGTTGGTGAAGCCCGATGCGGCGAAGGCGCGGGCGACCATCGCGGAGACCCTTGCGTTGTTGCAGGCGTGTCAGCTCGCCGACCGGCAGGATGCGTGTCGCGAGACCGGGCGCATGATGGTCACCGGCGCCATCGTCTACGACTGGCTTTACCCGCTGCTCACGGCGGAGCAGAAGCAGGCCTTCGGCGTGGAGTTCGTCCGGCTCGCGAAAACGCAGGAGTGCGGCTATCCGGTGATGCGCGGCGGCTCGGTCACCGGTCACACCTCCGAGGCGATGATCATGCGCGACATCCTCTCGGCGGGCATCGCTACCTACGACGAGGATCCGGAAATGTACCGGCTGGCCGCGACGCGCTTCTTCCGCGAGCACCTGCCGGCGCGCAACTGGTTTTATCCCGGCAACGCCTATCATCAGGGCGATTCCTACGGCGTGCACCGCTACTCGTTGGACCTGTTTCCGCTCTTCATCTTCGACCGGCTCGGCGCGGGCAATGTCTACAACCCCCAGCAGCAGTTCGTGCCGTATTACTGGATCTACACGACGCGACCCGACGGCCAGCGGATGCGTGCGGGCGACAGTTTCAAGGTCAGCACAGCCTGGGGCACGCCGTGGAACGAGTTCGGCGCGTCGCTGCTCACGGCGAGCTACTATGGGGACGGCGTGTTGCTGAGCCAGGCGAAGCAGCAGGGCGGCGCGGGTGACGGCGAGGCGATCTTCGAGCTGCTCTGGCGCGACCCGGATCTGGCTCCGAAACCCATCGCGGCGCTGCCGCTCTCGCGGTACTTCGGTTCGCCCTTCGGCTGGATGGTCGCGCGCACGGGCTGGGGTGAGGACGCGGTGGTCGCCGAGAGGAAGATCAACGACTACAACTGCGCGAACCACCAGCACCTCGATGCGGCTGAATTCCAGCTCTACGCGCGCGGGGCGCTGGCGATCGATTCCGGCCTCTACGAGGGCGGCTCCTCGGGCAACTACGGCAGTCCACACCACAAAAATTACTACTGGCGCACGATCGCGCACAACGCGCTGCTCGTCTACGATCCTGCGGAGAAATTCAATGCGAAGGGCGACTACGGCAACGACGGCGGCCAGCGCCTGCCGAACGGGCGCTCGGAACCGCGCACCCTCGAGGATCTGCGCGCGCCGGAAAAAGGCTACCGCACCGGTCGCGTGCTCGCGCACGGCTTCGGTCCCGACGCGGTCACGCCCGACTACACACTCCTGCAGGGCGACCTCACCGCCGCCTACAGCGCCAAGGTGCGCGGCGTGACGCGCTCCTTCGTGTTTCTCAACCTGCGCAACACGCGCGTGCCCGCGGCGCTGATCGTGTTCGACCGCGTGGTGAGCGCGGACCCGGTGTTCCGGAAATTCTGGCTGTTGCACACCGTGGAGGAGCCGCGCCTCGACGGCGTGCGGGCCGCGGTGGAGCGCACCGAGCACGGGGCGCGCGGACAGCTCAACCTCGACGTGCTTTGGCCCGCGGCGGATAACGTCGACCTCGGCAAGGTCGGCGGGCCCGGCAAGGAGTACTGGGTGTTCGGGACGAACTACACCAACGACCTGCCCGCCGCGCGCCGCGCCGCCGGTTCGATGGAGACAGGCGCGTGGCGGATCGAGCTGTCGCCGAAGCGCGCGGCGGCCGAGGATCTGTTTTTCACGGTCATGCAGACGACCGATCGCATGGCGCCGGCCCGTCTGCCGGTGAAACGCATTGAGAGCGGTCACCGCGTCGGCTGCGTGCTCGGCAACGACCAGGCGACGTGGGTCGTGCTCCTGCGCAAGGACAGCCAGCGCTCCGCGGAAAAAGTGGCGGTGACGGTGCCCGGGACGGCGTCGGCGCGCGTGCTGCTCACCGATCTGGCGGCCGGCCGCTGGGAGGCGCGGCGTGCGGGCGCCGGCAAAGCGGTGGCGTTTGAGGTCACGGCCGAGTCGGGCGCAGGCTGGTTCGAGGGCGACGCCGGCGAGTGGATGGTCGAACTGTCCGCCGCGCGTTGAGTGTCGCTGGACGGACAGCGGTCGCACGATGGGCCTCATGACGCCATCCCTCCGTCTCCCCGGTATCCAATCTACCCTCACGGCGATGTTGCTCGTCTTGGGCCTGCTGGCGCAGGCGTCCTTCGCGGCGCAGGACACGGCTCCGGCCGCGCCCGCCGCCCCGCGGCCGCGCCTGCAGCTGCCCGAACCGGCCGACCCGAAGCTCCCCTCGCTGATCCTCATCGGCGACTCCACAGTGCGTAACGGCCGCGACGACGGCCAGGGCAAGGGCGCCGAGGGGCAGTGGGGGTGGGGCAATCCCATCGCGAAGTATTTCGACCCGGCGAAGATCAACGTCGTGAACCGCGCGGTCGGCGGCCTGAGCAGCCGGACGTTTCTCACGGGCGGACACTGGGAGCGCGCGCTGGCCTTCGTGAAGCCGGGCGACGTGGTGATCATGCAGTTCGGCCACAACGACAACGGCGCGGTCAATGACGCGACGCGCGCCCGCGCCTCCCTCAAGGGCACCGGCGGGGAGACGGAGGAGATCGACAACCTGCTCACGAAGCAGCACGAGGTGGTGCACACCTACGGCTGGTACCTGCGTAAGTTTATTTCCGATACCAAGGCCAAGGGCGCGATCCCGATTGTGTGCACGCTCGTGCCGCGCAAGACGTGGGACGAGCAGGGCAGGATCTCGCGCAGTCCGGACACTTACGCCGGCTGGGCCGCGGCGGTTGCGAAGGCGGAAGGCGTGGGCCTGATCGACCTCAACGAAAACGTCGCCGCGAAGTACGACGCGCTCGGGCGCGACGCAGTGATGAAGCTCTTCCCGCAGGTGACCCCCGACGAGCACACGCACACGAATCAGGCGGGATCGGAGCTGAACGCGCAGATCGTGATCGCCGGGTTGAAAGCGCTGAAGCCGAATCCGCTGGAAAAGTATTTTTCGGCCAGGGCCGCGGACGGTTCGCTGTGACCGCGGCCGGAAGCCGAGATCAGCGCCGGTGCTTCAGGAGCCAGGTATAGAGCTCCGGCTGGTTGTAGGTCTCGGTCCAGGAGTCGTGCTTGGCTTCCGGATACACGGTGAGCTGGAGGTCGGTGACCCCGGCCTTCTTGAGGGTCGCGACCATGGTTTCCGACTCCTCGAGCGGAACCGTGGGATCCTTGGCGCCGTGGAAGGCCCAGACGCCGAGCGATGTGAGGGCGGCCTTCTTGTCCCGGCCGGTCCGGCGGACATCGACAGAGCTGCCGCCGCCGCAGATCGGGACGATGGCGGCGAAGCGCTCGGGGTATTTGAGGCCCACGCTCCAAGTGCCGTAGCCGCCCATGCTGAGGCCGGTGAGATAGATGCGGTGCGCGTCGGTCTTGTGCTTCGCCATCACCTCGTCGAGGAGGGCGAGCACCGCGTCATCGTCCCACCAAGGGCCGGCGGGGCATTGCGGGGAGACGACGATGAAGTTGGCCTTGAGGAAGGCCGCCGACTCCAGACGCCGCGCGCGGGCCTCGGCGGTCTCGGGGGTGGGCGCCGGCGCGCCGGGTGCGGGGGTGGGGGCGGGGACGTCGCCGCGGAGGAGCTTGGGCGGGCCATGCACCGCCACCTTCCACGGATCGGAGCCGCGTTCGCCGGAGCCGTGGAGGAAGAGGATCACGGGCCAGGTCTTTTCGCCGGCCGGATCGTAGCCGGTGGGCAGCGACAGCAGGTATTGGTAGCCGACGGTTTTGGTGATCGTCTTCTTGAACGACTCGACAGTCTGCGTCTCGGCGGCGGTGACGAAAGATGCGCCGGCGAGGGCGAGCAACGCGGCGAAGAGGAGGGGCGGGGTGTTTTTCATGGAGGGGCGAAAGGGGGTCAGGTGCCGTAGAGGCAGTCGCCGAAATCGCCGAGGCCGGGGACGATGTATTTCCTGGCGTTCAGCCCGCGGTCGTGGGCCGCCGTGTGGATCACGGTGCCGGGGTGCAGGCGCTCGACCTCGGCGACGCCATCGGGGGAGCTCACGATGCAGACCAGCGCGGGGTTCACCGCGCCCTTTTCCTTGAGGACGGTGAGGGACTGCGCGGCGCTGCCGCCGGTGGCGAGCATGGGGTCGACGGCGAAGACATGGCGGCCGGCGAGGGGCGGAAGCTTGCAGTAGTAGCTGCGGGCCTGGGCGGTCTCGTGGTCGCGTTCGAGGCCGATGTAGCCGACGCTCACGTCGGGAAACAGGTCGGTAAACGGCTGCAGCATGCCGAGGCCGGCGCGCAGGATCGGGACGACGACGAGCGGCTGATGGGTGAGCACGCGGCCCGTCACGGACTCCAAGGGAGTCTCGATCTGCCTTTCCTCGGTCTCGATTTCGCCGGTGGCCTCGATGGCGAGGAGGAGGCTGATCTGGTAGGCGAGCGTGCGGAAGGTCGCGGGCTTCGTGGTCTTGTCGCGCAGGTGGGTGATGATGTGCGCGGCGAGCGGGTGCTGGAGGACGTGGAGCGGCATCGGATTTTCGATTTTGGATTCTCGATTTTCGATTGGCGGACGGAGCGCGGTGGTGCGGGGCCAGATCGAAATTCACCCGGGAGGGCGGGAGGTCAGAGCAGGTCTCTTTCCACTTTACGCTCGAGGTAGTGTTCGAACTCCCGGCGGAGGGCCTTTTCCTTGCCGCGCAGGCCGGGGAGGAGGGAGAGCCAGTGGTAGGCCTCCTCGCGGAGGTACTTGGGCATCGCGGGCTCGGTCACGAGCATCCGGTCGAGGGCGCGCACGCACTGGGCGGCGACCTGTTCGCAGACGTGCTGGGCATCGGCGGAGCTGTGCTGGCCGGCGAGGCGGGTGACGTCGTCCGGCTGGCGGCGGCGGCGTTTCATCGCGGTCCGGTAGTCGAAGAGGCTCGGCACGAGCACGGTCGCGGTGCGCGGAAAATAGCTGCTCATCAGGTTCCACGGCTCCTCGCGGTAGTCGCCGGCGTTGCGGACGTCGCTGCGGAGGAGGACGGACGGGATGTCGGCGAACTTGGCGAACATGAACTCCACGACGGTGCCGCTGTCGAGGTCGGGGCCGTCGTAGTTGAAGAGCGCGAGGTCGCAGGCGATGAGGGCGCGGATGTCCTGGTCGCGGATGCTGCGGCCGGTGCGGCCGGGGGGGATGAGGTCCTGCGGGAGGAGGCAGCGGTACTTGCCGTGGGATTTCTCGTAGATGGCCTCGGCGAGCCACGCGTTGCCGATGAGGTGCTTCAGGGAAAAAAGCTCGCCGCCAAAATAGACCGTGTACGTACGTTTCGTTTTTTTCTTCATGCGGCGCGTCGCGGCGAGAGAATGCCGGACGCGCACATGGCTCAACGCGAAACTTGCGGGAAGCGCCGTACCGGCTGGTCGAAAGCGGCCGGCCTTCACGCCACCCCCCGGGCAGAACCCTTCCCCTAGGCGCCCTGCGGAGTGGCCTGCAGGTCAGAATCCCGGATCCAGTCGTCCGGGCAGTCGAACACGCGTTTGACCACCGCCGGGTTGCCGCCGACGAGCGTGCGCGGCGGCACGTCTTTGGTGACGACGCTGCAGGCGGCGACCACCGAGTGCATGCCGATGGTCACCCCGGGCATGATGTTGGCCCTTCTCCCGATCAGGGCGTTCCGACCGACGACGATCGATGCGGTCTTGATGGGCTCGCCGGGCGCGACCTGGTGATAGCCGGTGGTCACCAGCTGGGCCTGGGGGCCGATGCGCACGTGGTCCTCCAAGGTGATGGTCGCGCCCTTGTCCGCGATGAAGAGGACGCCCTGATTGATGCTGACGCCGAAGCCGACCAGAATCTCGCCCCGGTGGTTGGCATAGAAGACCGTTGCGACGCTGGACGACCAAACTTTGCACTTATCCCCGAACTGCAGCCGGCAGCCTGGGTTGATTTCCAACTGGGGCATCTGGGCGATGATCTCCGGTGCCGGGCTGATGCCCTGCCTGGCAAACAGCAGCCGCGAACGATAGTTTCGGGCGCGGTCCCGGAGGGTCCGCAGGGATTTCCGCCAAGGCGGGAGCCCCGAAGAGGAGGAGGGCAGAACCATTTCTGTAAAGTGGGGCAGGATATCGTCGGTCATGGTAGGTTGCGAGGGTTGACCAAAATTCACTCTTCAAGCTGAAAACCGAGGGACTGGCGTGGCTGGATTTTTTCGATTCAGGCGGTCGTGGCCGAGGACTGAAGTCCAATCGGGTGCCGCGTTTCTTTTGCTCCGACCCGGAGCAGTTTGTTATGACATAAGCGGGCGAAACGACCGCCGGGTTTCGGCGGGACCGACCGCGAAGTTTCTGATGGGGAAGTGGGTTTTAGAGGGTGTCGACGATGCGCCGGGCGCGATTGATGATCCGCAGGGCGGATGAAGGTTTGAGCGAGCCGAAGCCGCTGCGCCGGGCGATCTCCCCCGGTGCGGTGACCCCTTCGGCCACCAGGAGGCAGGCGGAGAAGACCGCGCTGCGGTCGCGCTCCAGGTTGCGGCAGGCCGCCTTGATGCGGCGCAGGCGCGCGTATTGGGACACGTCTTCGTAGCCGCTGAGCGTCAGCCGGCCCGTTGGATGCGACTGCACGGCGAGGCACAGGACGCGACCGCGGCAGCGCCGGGTGAAGGCGTGATAGTCGCCACCGTCGACGGTCCGCACCGACCGGAGGTAGCCGTTCCGGCAGCGCCGGACATCGTCGGCGAGCTGGGTCGGAAACAGCGTCTGACCGTTCGCATCGCGGTGCATTTCACCATAGAAGGATGCGAGCAGCGCCTCCAAATAGGGTGGGAGCGAAAGGGGCTGGCCGGACGGATGGAGCTCGACGCTGTGTTCGTCGGGCCGGGTGGCGTGGAACGGCTCGCCGGCCTCCAGCACGCGCGCCGAGAGCACGGCGCCCTCCTCGGCGCAGACGGCTTCCATCGCCTGCAGGGCCTTGAGGCCGAAGGGGACCGAGGAAGATCGCGCGATCGTGATCACGATTTGGTCGCCGTTTTCCCGGATGGGCTGGACGCAGGTCACCAGGTGGCGCTCGCCCAGCGGACGGTGGATCAGCTCGTAGTACGGCGTGTCGAGGACCTGCGAATCGGGCACGGCCATGGCCACGCCTGGGCGGCTGGCCCACCAGTGATCATGCAAACCGGAGAGCAGGGTCACGGTCTGCAACATCGGTCTGAGGCGGTCGATGATCTCCCGCCGTTCCGGCGTGAATGGCCAATAGAGACCGCTCAAAACCCGGCCGAGCTCATCATGCAATTGCACCGACGCGCTGGTCGCTCCGGTCTCATCGGCCAGCCGCGCAAGGATTGCCTGCGCCGAGTTGGCGGCGTGGCCGGGCACGACGACACTCCTGACCGGCGGAGGCGTGAGAGGGGTATTGACGTTCATCGATATACTCCGAAGCGGCTCCCTGGGGAGTCCTTTGTTTTCGGTAACCACTCCGTAAGCGCGCGTTGGGCCAGATGCTAGAGCCGATTGCGATCGAGGGTTTTTCGCTCCAAAACGGAGCAAGTTTCGCCAGCCAAATCCGGGAGTTTTTCCTGAGGGTAAGCCGTTTATGCGGCGTGCCTATGGTCTCGTCACGGTCGGTGCCTGCCCACGAGGAGACCGATTTTTACCGGGACATTTTCCTGCGGAAAAAGGCCGCGATCCCGATGCGGTTGAGCGAGGCGGACGAGGCCCGAAGAATGGTCATCCTGTGCCCATGCGATGGGCAATCCGGATGCGACCGGCCTGAAAACTCCGGTCGTGTCCGCCTACGGTTTCAGCTCCAGCGTGTGCTCGGTCCGGCCCGGGAGGAGCGGCGTGGGGTCGCCGTTTTCCCACGACTCGTGGCCGGCCCGAAAATACGGCGAGAGCGGGTGGCCGCTCTGGCCGCCCGGCATGTGGAAGAAGGCTTCGTTTTCGCGGCCGGGCGAAACCACGAGGCGCATGCTCGCGCCGTGCGTGGGGCTCTGCACGCGCGGCAGGTCGTTGTCGCCGGGCAGCGGATGGGCGGGATAGTTCAGCCAGTTCGTCAGGAAGGCGGGCATCGCATAGCTGAACGGGTGGCGGATGCGGGAGGTGTTCCGCTTGCCCCACGTGGCGCCCGCGAGGGTCTCGCCCTGTTTTTCGATGGCGGTCACGACATCGTCGGCGGCGGCGACCAGCACGGCGTCCCAGTTCGGAAACGCGGGGTTGAGGAGATGCGCGGGTTTTTCGCGCAGCATCGTCCAGAGGGCGTCCTCGAGCGGCAGGTTGCGCCAGACGAAGGCCGGGCCGGTGTCGAGGCAGGGCTCGAAAATGGGGAGGAAGACGCGGGCGCGCACGGCTTCGCGAAACTCGCGCACGAGGCGGTAGCTCACCGAATCGACGGTGGCGCGGCCCTCCCACTTTTCGACGAGGACGCGGAGCTCGGCGCGGGATTTCTTCTCCGCCACGACTGCGGGCGTGAGGGTGTCGAGGAGGAGTTTCTGATACGGGGCGAGAAACAGCGCGCGGTCGTCGAGCTGGATGGCGAGCAGGTCCTTCGGGGCGGCGCCCTCCAGCGGGGCGAGGCGGTCGCGGATCTGGGCGGCGCGGGACGGACGATAGTAGCCGCCGTCGCCGATCTTGGCGAAGCCCGTGCCGCCGATCTGCCGCTGGTTGGCGGACCAGAGGCGGCCGCCGGCCGCGGGCGATTCGGCCGGGAGGCCCGCGCCCTTCGTGGTGACCACCGGATACTCGTCCGGCGGCAGCAGGCCTTCCCAGCGGCGGTCGCCGAAGGCCCAACTGGTGGGCAGGCGGCCGTCGTAACCGACGCGTTTCGGAAGCGCGCCCACGATGGTCCACGCGATGTTGCCCGCCGTGTCGGCGACGAGGAAATTGTGCGCGGGGATGCCGGAGCGGTGCGCAATGGCGACGGCGTCGGCGACGGTCGTGGCATCCTCGAGCGAGGTGTAGGCGAAGTTGGTCGCGGCGGGATCGTGCGCGGTCCAGCGATAGACGACGGGGCGCTTCTTTTCGTTGGTCGTGACGACGGGGCCCCAGATCGTCCAGTCGTAGGTGGCGGTGACGGGCTCCGCACCCTTCACGAGAATGGTCTCGTGCCGCTGTTCCACCGCGACGAGTTCGTCGTGGCCCGGCGCGGTGTAGAGGCGCGGGGAGATCGGGTTGGTCTGGAGCACGATGAGGTCGCCGGTGTCGGCGTAGGCGACGGTGAGGCCCCAGGCGATGTGGCGGTTGCTTCCGATCACGAGGGCAAAGGTGCCGGGGAGGGTGACGCCGGTGAGCTGGTGGCCGGGCCACTCCAGCGAGGCGCGGTACCAGATGTTGGGCACGGCGTGGTTGAGGTGCGGGTCGCTGGCGAGCAGCGCGGCGCCGCTGGCGGTGTGCGCGCCCGCGAGCGCGAAGGCGTTGGAACCGAGCGCGGCCTCGGGGTCGCGCCGCGGAAACGGGAAGCCCGCGCCGTCGTCGGCCGGGGCGGCGGGCGCGAGGGTGACGGCCGGCTTCGGCCGTTTACGGAGGTCGATTACGTTCGGGCCGGGCACCGGCGCGCGCGGTGCGGTGCTGCCGTCGAGGGCGGCGTCGGCGGGCGTCATCGCGGGGGCGAAGAACGCGACGGCTTCCTCGCCGAAGGTGTCGCGCAGGACCATGAGCGTCTGCTCGTGGCGGTCGACCGGGTCCTGCAGGTCCATCGTCATCGAATAGATCACGAGCACGCTGTCCTCGGCCGACCACGGCCGGGGGGAGGTGCGCAGGACGAGGTATTCGAACGGTTTTTCGGCGAGCGCGGCGAGGCCGGCGTTCACCCCGGCGGTGTAGGCGTCGAGCTGCGCGCGCTCCGTCGTGGGGAGGCGGGTGAGGACGGTCTGCGCGAGTTTGCGGAAACCGTGCATGCGCGCGGCGCGGTCGCGGGGCAGGGCGGCCGCGCCGAAGAGCTCGGCCAGCTCGCCGGCGGAGCTGCGGCGGAGCAGGTCCATCTGGAAGAAACGCTCCTGCGCATGCAGCCAGCCGAGGGCGCGGGAGACGTCGGCGCGGCTCTGGCCGCGCACCGTGGGGACGCCCTGGGCGTCGCGCTCGACCTTCACCGGGGCGGCCAGGCCGGCGACCGCGGAGGTGCCGTCGAGCTGCGGCAGGCTCGCGCGCACGCGCGAGTAAAACCAGCCGCCCGCGACGCCACCGAGGAGGAGGAGCACGCCGGCGACGGCGGCGAGGAGTCGCAGGATTTTGGATACGGCGGGTTTCATAGCGAGAGGGCGCGGCGGATGTGGGCGACGAGGGCGGCGGGCGGGGGGGCGATGTCCACGGCGAGCGCGTCCCGGGGTGTCTCGAGGGCGTCGAGCTGCGAGCGCAGCATCTCCGGCTTCATGAAGTGGCCCTGGCGGGCGCCGATGCGCTCGGCGAGCAGGGCCGGGCTGCCGGTGAGGTGGACGAGCTTCACCTTCGCGGGGTCGGCGACGAGCACGGCGCGATAGCGCTCCTTGAGGGCCGAGCAGGTGACGACGGAGCCCTCGCCCCGGGCGAGGCAGGCGTCGATGTGGGCGCGGATGGCGGCGAGCCACGGCGCGCGGTCCGCATCGGTGAGCGGGGTGCCCGCGGACATCTTCGCGACGTTGGCCGGCGGGTGAAAGTCGTCCGCGTCACGGAAGCTCCACCCGAGCGCGGCGGCGAGCTGCTGGCCGACCGTGGTCTTGCCGCTGCCGGCGACCCCCATGAGGACGATGACCATGGCGGTTCAGCCCTCCCAGGGCCGGGTGGCGGCGGGGTCGCGGCCTTCGTCAAAATCGAGGTAGTCGAACATGGTCAGGATGGGTTTGCCCTCGAGCCCGCTCTCCTTGATGCGCCTGGCGAGGATCTCACCGGCGGGGTCGCGCCAGCCGCGCTTCATCAGGAAATCGCACCAGACCTCGCACTCCTCGTCGGTGTGCGTGCCGCCGCGCTGCTCCGCCCAGGCGAGGGCCGCGTCGTCGCTGGGGGAATGGGCGAGGACGTGGGCCTTGAGCTCGTCGTAGGGGACGCGGAGAAAGGAGCAGCAGCGGAGATCGAAACCCTTGCCGAGATTTCCGACGTAGTCCGGGGGGAGCTTGCCGGCGGCGTGGAGCCGGATCTTGTCGAGCATGCGGCCAAAATAGACGAGACGGCCGACCTTGAGGTAGGGGCTGCGGAGACCGGGGACGTTGGGCATAGGGTGGCAGCTGAACGCAAATCCGCCCCGGTCGAAACACAAAACTCGCGCAGGACGGACCGTTCGGGCGGGCGTTTGGCGTAGCGCGGTCAACCTGACCGCGCTGGATTGGCCGGTGGGCGTATTGCCGATCATCGATCAAGCACGGTCAGGCTGACCGTGCTACGGGCCGCACTTAATTCCGCCGCACGCGCCACAAATAGATCCCGGTCGCGAGGGCGCCGAGGAGCCAGGTGGGGAAATTGATCCAGAGCTGATGGAAGGGCACGGGGTAGTGGCGGCAGGCCCAGATGATCGCGACGTGTTTCACCGCGATGAGCACCCAACAGACGAAAATGAGGCGCTCGACCTTGGGATGGCGCGGCTCGCGCTCGCGGACGACGACCTCGGCGACAAACGCGCCGCGGGCCACCTCGGGATGGGGCCGGCGCGCGATGAGCTGGAGGAAGTTGGCGAACATGGGCGGCGGGACCGTACGCGGGATGCCCAAAAAGAAAAGCGCCGGACGCAGAACGCGCGGAGTTGAACTGGCGGAGTCGGCCCGCATCGTGTCGGCCCATGGCCGATCCCGTTCCGTCCGCCCAACCCCCCGTCGAGCTTGCCGGCCCCACGCTGGGAGAGCCGAGCGCGACCGCGGCCGGGCTCACCGCCGTTGGGATCACGACGCGCCTCGCCGCCGGGGTGGGGCTGGTGCGCGGGGCGAAGCTCCTGCTGGAGGTGAACCAGCAGGACGGCTTCGACTGCCAGAGCTGCGCGTGGCCGAGCCCGGACGGGGAGCGGCATACGTTGGAGTTTTGCGAAAACGGCGCGAAGGCCGTGGCCGACGAGGCGACGACGAAGCGGATCGGGGCGGAGTTTTTTGCGGCGCACTCTGTCGCCGAACTCGCGGCGCAGGGCGACCACTGGCTCAACGCCCAGGGCCGCCTCACCGCGCCCATGGTGCTGCGCGCGGGAGCGACGCACTACGCGCCGATCGGGTGGGACGAGGCCTTCGCGCTGATCGCGGCGGAGCTGCACGCGCTGCCCACGCCGGACGCGGCGGCGTTCTACACCTCGGGCCGCACGAGCAACGAGGCGGCGTTTCTCTGGCAGCTCTTCGCGCGGCAGTTTGGCACCAACAACCTGCCCGACTGCTCCAACATGTGCCACGAGTCGAGCGGCGTTGCGCTGAGCGAGACCATCGGCATCGGCAAGGGCACGGTGAAGCTCGAGGACTTCCAGCGGGCGGATGCGATCTTCGTGATCGGCCAGAATCCCGGCACCAACCACCCGCGCATGCTCACGGCGCTCGCGGCGGCGAAGGCGCGCGGCGCGACCATCGTCTCCATCAACCCGCTGCCGGAGGTGGGCACGGCCCGGTTCAAGAACCCCCAGGATTTCCTGCACCCGCTGAAGGCGCTGTCCACGCTGCTCGGCGAGGGGGCGCGGCTCGCGGACCTCTGGCTGCAGCCGCGCATCGGCGGCGACCTCCCGCTCTTCAAGGGGATCATGAAGGAGCTGCTGGCCGCGGAGGACGCCGCGCCGGGCACGGTGTTCGACGCGCCGTTCATCCGCCAGCACACCCACGGCTACGACGGGTTCGTCGCTGACCTGCGCGCCGCGGACTGGGACGGGATCGTGGCGGCCAGCGGTGTATCGAGGGAACAGATACGCGAGGCGGCGGCGGTGGCGATGCGCTCGCGCGCCACGATCTGCTGCTGGGCGATGGGCCTCACGCAGCAGCCCAACGCGGTGGAGACCATCCAGACGATCGTGAATTTTCTCCTGCTGCGCGGCGACATCGGCCGGCCGGGCGCGGGCGTGTGCCCCGTGCGCGGGCACTCCAACGTGCAGGGCGACCGCACGATGGGGATCTTCGAACGCATGCCCGGCTGGTGGCTCGACCGGCTCGACGCGGAGTTCGGCATGAAGGCGCCGCGGGCGCACGGCTTCGACACCGTCGACACGATCCACGCCATGCACGACGGCCGCGTGCGCGTGCTGGTTGCGATGGGCGGAAATTTTCTCTCGGCGACGCCCGACACGGAGTTCACCGCGGCCGCGCTGCGGCGGTGCGCGCTCACGGCGCACGTGGCGACGAAGCTCAACCGCTCCCACCTCGTCACGGGCCGCACCGCGCTGATCTTGCCCTGCCTCGGCCGGTCCGAGCGCGACGTGCAGGCGGGCGGGGAGCAGTTTGTGACGGTCGAGGACTCGATGGGCATCATCAACTCCTCGCGCGGCCGGCTCGCCCCGGCCTCGGCGGAGCTGAAGAGCGAGGTCGCCGTCGTGTGCGGGCTCGCGCGGGCGGTCCTGAACGGACGCACGCGCGTCTCGTGGGAGGGCCTCGCGGCGAACTACGATCTCATCCGCTTCCACATCGCGAACGTCGTCCCCGGTTTCGAGGACTACAACCGGCGCATCCGCGAAGGCACCTTCTACCTGCCCAACCCCCCGCGCGACGAACGTGAGTGGCGGACGAAGACCAAGCGGGCGAACTTCACCGTCGCCCCGATCCCGCGCCGCGAGCTCGCGCCGGGGGAGTTCGTGATGATGACGATCCGCACGCACGACCAGTTCAACACCACGGTGTACGGCCTCGACGACCGCTACCGCGGGGTGTTCGGCGGGCGGCGCGTGGTGTTCATGCACGAGGAGGACATCCGCGCGGCCGGGCTGATGGCGGGCCAGCGCGTGGACCTGACCAATCGCCACGGCGGCGTGGAGCGCGTGGCCCGGGCCTTTATGATCGCGCCCTACCGCATCCCGCGCGGCTGCGTGGCGACCTATTTCCCCGAGGCCAACGTCCTCGTGCCCATCGGCAGCGTCGCCGCGAAGAGCAACACGCCGACGAGCAAGTATGTGGTGGTCACGATCGCGGCGGCGAGGGAGGCGTGAAATCGCGCTCCGGCGCTCGCCAGGGAACATTTCCGGGTTAAGCTCCGTCTCAATCCCCATCATGAAAACCTCCCGAATCCTCCTCTTGTCCGCGCTGGCGCTGGTCGGCGCAGGGGCCGCCCGGGCCATCGACGCCGTGAAGGGGCCCTCCGCGGTCGACGTGGTGTACTTTGAGCGCGAGAAATTCACCGACGTGAAGGACGGCTTCAACGGCACCGACCGCGGGCGCGACGACACGCTGGAAACCCTCAAGGAATACCTGACGAAGCGTGCCACCCGCGGGCTGCTGCCCGGCCAGAAACTCTCGATCACCATCAGCGACGTCGACCTCGCGGGCGATTTCGAACCCTGGCGCGGTTCGCAGTGGAGCGAGGTCCGCATCGTGAAGGAGATCTATCCGCCGCGCATCAAGCTCGCCTTCCGCCTGACCGATGCCGAGGGCACGGTCCTGAAGCAGGGCGAACGCGACCTGCGCGACATGGCCTTCATGATGAAAATGACGATGGGCTTCCGCGACGACCCGCTGCGGCATGAGAAGGCGCTGCTCGACGACTGGTTGAGCGAGGAATTCCGCCCGGCCAAGAAAGCCTGAGCGCGAAACGCATTTGCCCCGGCCGCGTGTCTCCCCAGACTCGCGGCCGTTTTATTTTCCTCCTGTGACGTCCACGCCCGCCCCCGACCGCTCCGCCGCCCGCCTCGACAAATGGCTCTGGGCCATGCGCGTGTTCAAGACCCGGGCGCTCGCGACGGACGCCTGCCGCGCGGGCAGCGTGGCCGTCAACGAGCTCGTTGCGAAACCCGCGCGCGAGGTCCATGCGGGCGAAGTCGTGACCGTGAAGCAGGGCCTCTTCACGCGCACGCTGCGCGTGGTGGGCGTGCCGAAATCGCGCATCGGCGCGAAGCTCCTCCCGGAGTACTGCGCCGATCTCACGCCGCCCGAGGAGTACGAGCGGCTGCGCGAGCGCAGCGTGCAGCAGGTGCTCGCACGCGAAAAGGGCAGCGGCCGGCCGACGAAGAAAGAGCGCCGGGTGCTCGACGAGCTGTTTGAGTAGCCGCGGGAGGGCGACCGCTCCCGGGGGCCAGCCAGCACACCGTTGAGGTAAAGCCTGTCGTTGCTGCGCGACGCGCCCTGAGCCGGGCTCATGCAGTTGACGAGGTAGTCGCCAAAGAGCGCACCGTTTGGCGTCGTTTAAGGTGTGCAACTTAAAACGAAGTTAACGCCTCAGCCGGAGGCGAACCAAACGGTGCGGTTAGATTTGGGCACCAAAGA
>JAPLTR010000831.1 GCA_026398065.1 Verrucomicrobiota bacterium
GCCCGGTTCGCTCGCGTCGGCGGCTGCCCCCGCGCTCGCCGGGGCTTTGCGGCCCGCGACCGGGCCGTCCAGCGCAAAGCGCCGCTGCAGGGCATACGCGATCGACTTGATGTCGCGCCGCATCTTGGGCGAGGTCGTCACGGCCTTGATGATTTCGTTCGCTGTCGCGAGGTCCTTTGCCCGCCAGCGGATGACGGCCAGCGCCAGCAGGGTCAGGCCCGGCTCCTTCATCGCGTTCACCCGGTTCTGGATGTCGTTGACGACCCCGTTGCGAAAATCCGCGGCCCGCGACTCGACGTGGGCCAGCATCTCCCAGGCATCGTCGTAGTACGGGCTGAGCTGCACGGCCCGGTCGAGCCATTCCCGCAGTTCCACGACATCGGCGGCGCGGAGCTGTCGGTCCGGATCGAGGACCCCGCCGATCTCCACGAGCTTGGTCCGCGACGCCTGCACGAGCACATACGCGCTGGTCGAGCCGAGCTCCGCCGCGCGCCGCCAGCGCGTGAGCGCGACGCGCACGTCGCGGTCGACCGCGGCCATGGCCCCGAGCAGTTCCTGCGGACGGGGCGAGCCCGGATCGCGCTCGGCGAGCTGCAACGCCGCGGGCTTCGCGTCGCCCGTCCGGTGCACGCGCCAGTGGAGATTGATCAGCGCCAGGTCGCGCTCTTCCTCGCTCGCAGTGCGGAACTCCACCCGGTTCTCAAAATCCATCAGCTGCACCGGCATCCGCCGTACGAAGTAGCGTCCGCCCTGGAGATAGTTCCGCAGCAACTGCTCCAGTTGGTCGAAGTTGAAGCCGAAGACCTCCACGAACGCCGCCTCGGGATCGGCCGGGCCCGTGTCCATGATCGCCAGAAACTTCGCGAGCTTCGCCGCATTCGTCCGGTCCTCGCCGCACACGAGAAAATGCGTCAGCGCCCAGGCCTGCGCGTAAAACATCCCCGCGCGCTGCTCCTCATTATAGTCCGGGGAACTCTCGGTCACCGCCATCATCTGCCCCATCGGCATCAGCGGGCTGACGCCGAGCAGGTCCACGTAGATTTGCTTCGGGCGGCCGTACACGACCGTGTTGCCCTCGACGCGAAACGTGGAGAACACCTCGGCGAGGCCCTCGTTGAGCCAGGTGGGCAGCTTCATCCCGCGCGTGTGCAGCAGGAGGTGCAGGTACTCGTGGAAGATCGTTTCCACCGGGTTGGACTCCTCGTCGGTCGGCACATCGAGGTTGAGCGCGATCACCGTCTCGTCCTCGCCGCCGACGAAGTACCCCGCCACCTCCTTCGGCTTGCCCTGGTAACGCGGCTTGAAGGGCGTGAACCGTTTGTCCGAGTCGAACAGCACGACCGAGACCCGCGGCTCATGCGCCGGCCGCAGATGGAAGCTCGCGATGAAGCTCGCGCGAAACTGCTCCAGGTCCGCCACGATCTTCCGCGTCTTTTTCTCCGAGGCCTGGCTGACCAGCTCGAAATTCTCCGTGCGCACATAGCGCCAGTCGTCGGCCGCGCCGGCGGCGACCGCCGTGAGCAGGAGCGCGCCGAGCCAGCGCATCCGGCGCAGGAGCAACGCGACGGAAACCGCCGACCGGGTGGCAGCCGCTGGAAAGAAGCGCATCCCGGCATCTTAATCATGGGTTCGCTCCGCGCGACAAGCCCCGGGCGTGTCACCTTTTCCGCCCCGCCCGTCGTCCCGCCGTCGTCACGTTGTGTTTGTCACCCCCGCCGAATCCCGCTCATAGTAACTGAGATGTCCGTCTCCGACTCCCTCTTCGCCCGCGCCCTCCAGCTCATCCCGGTTGGCGTGAATTCCCCCGTCCGCGCCTTCCGCTCCGTCGGCGGCGCCCCGTTCTTCGTGAAGGCCGCGCGCGGCGCGACGCTCATCACGGCCGACGACCGCGAACTGATCGACTTCGTCTGCACCTGGGGCCCCGCGATCCACGGCCACAACCACCCGCGCATCAAGGCCGCCATCGCCGCCGCCCTCGAAAACGGCACCTCGTTCGGCACGCCCAATCCCTACGAGGTCGAGATGGCGGAGCTGATCGTGCAGTTCGTGCCCTCGATCCAGAAGGTCCGCATGTGCAACAGCGGCACCGAGGCCACGATGTCCGCCATCCGCCTCGCGCGCGGGTTCACGCGCCGCGACAAGATCATCAAGTTCGCCGGCTGCTACCACGGCCACTCCGACTCGCTGCTCATCAAGGCCGGCTCCGGCGCGCTCACCCACGGCAACCCCGACAGCGCCGGCGTGCCCGCCTCGTTTGCCCGCGAGACCGTCGTCCTCCCGTACAACGACCCCGCCGCCCTCGACGCCGCCTTCGCCGCCAATCCCGGCCAGATCGCCTGCGTCATCATCGAGGCGTACTGCGGCAATGTCGGTTTTATCATGCCCGACCCGGGCTACCTCGCCTACCTCCGTGAGATCACCGCCAAGCACGGCACGATCCTCATCTTCGACGAGGTCATGACCGGTTTCCGCATCGCCAAGGGCGGCGTGCAGGAGCGGGAAAAGATCGTCCCCGACCTCACCTGCCTCGGCAAAATCATCGGCGGCGGCCTCCCCGTCGGGGCCTTTGGCGGACGCGCCGACATCATGGACTATCTCGCGCCGCTCGGACCGGTCTACCAGGCCGGCACGCTCAGCGGCAATCCCCTCGCCATGGCCGCGGGCATCGCCGGCCTCCGGCTGTTGGAGGAACAAAATCCCTACGCCCGCCTCGACACCCTCGGTCGCCAGCTCCGCGACGCCGTCCTCGCCGCGTGCCGCACCAAGGGCATCCCGGTGCAGGTCCCCCAGTGCGGCTCGATGTTCAGCATCTTTTTCACGCCGACGCCCGTGCGCGACTACGTGACCGCGCTGACCGGAGATGCGAAACTCTTCGCCCGCTTCTTCCACGGCTGCCTCGAGCGCGGCGTCTATCTCGCCCCCAGTGCTTACGAAGCTGGG
>JAPLTR010000124.1 GCA_026398065.1 Verrucomicrobiota bacterium
TCCGTAGTGAGACCCATAGCCCAATAGGATCGGGCCCTTCACGGGCTTATCGAACTCGATCTCGAAGCCGGTGTAGCCGGTCGTCACCCGGTCGCCCTCGCGCCAATGGCGAAACTCGTTCCATCGGGTCGGGCGCCCGCCCTGACCGAGGTCCATCCGATCGATCGGCGTGGCCAGGAGGGACGCGGGAATCTGGCGCAGCGTCACCTCGCGCCGGAGCTGATCTATTGGCAAGTCACGGTGGGCCTTGGGATGCCGCGGAAGCACGAAGGGTGTTCGCGACCGCCACCGTCGACTCTCGCCAAACAGGTCTGAGCTCCCGGCGAGGTCGCCGGCGAGCCCGAAGCCGGTGAGCACCACCCCGAGGTCGCCGTCGCGCCGTCCCCCCGCACGCTCCTCGGTCCGGTCGCGCCGCCACGGCAGGCTGAGGTAGCGCACGTGACGGAGCGCGGACTGCTCGAGTTCATCGAAGCCCTCGGGCGCCCACACCACCACGTGCGTGACGCGGTTGCGCTCGACCTGGCCGCGCGCCCGGTGCGCTCGCGCGTCGGCGATGAAATGGGCGTGCTGGTGCTGGTCGCCGCGGGGCTCATCGCCGTCGCCGCGGCCAGAGAACACAGCCGAGGGGCGGTCCGATCGCCCGCGGAAGTACGACATCACCGCGCGCCGAAACTGGTCACCGACGCGCACCGCGTCGACGAAGAGCGGGAGCACCGCGCCGGGTCCGACCTCCAGCGAGAACTCCGCCACCGTCGGCCGACCCGGGGCGGTCCTCGCTGGGGTGCGCCCCGGCAGGAGGGCGTCGGAGGCTCGGCGGTAGAAGGTCCAGCGCGTGCCGGGCGGATCGCTCCAACCTTCCTTCTGGAGTTCGGTGGTGGAGCGCTCCAGGTCGGTGAGGGTGTAGCCCTCCGCCGCGCAGAGCACTCGAACCGTCGTGGTCGCGGGCGCCGCCGCGCCGTTCGATGGAGCGCAGTTGGGCGCAGGGACACCCTCCGCGGCGTCCATCACCCGCAGATCGGCCCACGCCTCGGCGCGTCCGAGGTAGGAGACCTCCGCGGCGAGGGCCGCGAGCGCCCCCCGCTCCTCGGCCGAGAGTTCGCAGGGCCAGTGCACGACCAGGTCGGCGTCCCGATCGACGGCCACGAAGGTGTCGAACACCATGCTCGTATCGCTGGCGCTCAGACCATTCTGCGAGAGGTAGTGACGAGTGTGCCCCGCCGCCGCGGGCGGCAGCGTGAACGACGGCGCCGCGGACAACTTCGCGAGCGCAACCCGCGCGACGGAGGGGTCGGCGCGGTGGGGGCGCGTGTGCAGCGCCGACACGAGCGCGCGCAGAATTCGCCACGGGGAAGGGGGCCACTCAGCCACGCCCTCATTCACGTGATGGTTCCACGGGGTGGCGTGGTAGCGACCCGCCGGGAAGCGCATCGACAGGTGGATCACGTCGCCGCCTCGCCCTTGTCCTTCTTCGTCGCCTTCTTGGAGCCCTTCGCGGAGGCCTCGGTCTGCGCGAACGACAGCCGCGTGACGGGCGGATCGGCGAAGAGCCCCTCGATCTTGCAGCGCGTGACCGCGGAAGAGAGCTCGGCCTCGATCTCCCCGAGCGACGGCAACGCGAAGCCAGCGGGCGCGGTCACCGTCACGCGCTCGGTCACGAGATCGCACGCGCTGCGCAGCCGCATTCCCTCGCCGGAGAGGCGCGCAAACTTGTAGAGGGCCAACGCGGTGAGTAGTCGCGTCGCCGCCGTCGGCAGCCCGTAGCCGCGGAGCTGCCGGAGGTCGAGGTTGAAGTACGCGTTGATGCTCTCCGCGGTGTACTCCGTGCGGGCGAACGGCACATTGCCGAAGCCCTCCTTGGTGTCGCCGGAGGCGTTGACGCGGTCGTTCTTCACCCCGCCCGACTGGGCCACGCCGACGCCCTTCGCCTCGATGAACGAGCTCGCGGCGCGGGCGAGGCGCATGCGGCCGTCGCCCACGTTCGCCATGAAGATCCCGTGCACGAGCGATGATGGGTCGTAGCGGAGCACGGCCCGGAGAAACTTCGCCCGG
>JAPLTR010000659.1 GCA_026398065.1 Verrucomicrobiota bacterium
CATCGAGGCGATCCGGCAGTGGCGCTCGTGGCACGGGCTCCGGCACTGGGCGGCGTTGCAGCGCCTCTTCACCGCCGCCGGCCGCACGGGCCGCATCCGCTGGAACCTCAACGGCCACCTGGACGCGCTGGGCCTGTCCGAGCGCTCCCGGCGCGCGCCCTCGATGCGCCGGAAGATCGCCAACGAGGTCGAGGCCCTCACCCGCCTGGAGATCGCCGTCTACAACACGGACGGGTCGCTCCGACTGCGCGGCCCGATCCTCGCGGTGACCCAGCGGGGCGAGGCGCTGCGGGGTTCGGAGTGGGCCCTCGAGGGCATGGAGCTGGTCATCCACCCGGTGCTCTACGAGGGCGTCCGCAAGACCTCGGGGGAGCTCGGCACGCTCTGGACCCCGGCCCCCGTCGAGCTCGCCCAGCTTGACGAGCGGACCCACCCCTACGCCCTGGCGCTCGGTCTGTTGCTGCCGATCCGCTGGCGTTGGGACCACGGCTCCGGCCACGACCACATCGTGCTCAGCGGCCGGAAGCTCCTGGAGACGGCCGGCATCCCCCTGTCGGCCCAGAACCCCTTCCGGGCGTGGCAGACCCTGGAGCGCAACCTCGAGGCCCTCCAGGCCATCGGAGGGCTCGGGCACGTCGAGTGGGGCGCCGGCGAGAAGCACACGCTGGACGGTCACTGTCATCTGCATCCGCCGACCTGGGTCAGGGATCGCCTCGTCCATGGGCTGTTCCCGGAGGAGGCGGGCCGGGACCCCGAGCTCCTGACGGGGGCCGACCTCGCCGAGTGGCGCCGCTCGCTCGGGCTCTCGCAGGAAGCTCTCGCTGGTCAGCTCGGCCTCTCCGAACGCACCATCCGCCGGGCCGAGACCTCGCCCGATCAGCCGCTGACCTCGTTGCTGCGGAAGGCGATCGCCCTCTTCCAAGGCAAAGAGCTGCAGTCCCCGAAGCCCTGACGGCCCCTTCGCACTCGCAACCGGACAAAAACCGGCACAGCCCGTGGGAGGCGCTCCCCTCGAGAAGCCGCAGATCTACCGCAAATTTTGATCAAGGGCGGCGGTCGCAGCCCTCGAACCTGTCCGCCTGCGAGGGGGGCAACCGGACAAAAACCGGCACAGCCTGTGGGAAGATCGCCGGACCTGAATGCAGTGAACCCCGGCGGAGGCCGGTCGGAAGGCCCACAACCGGACAAAAACCGGCACAGCCTGTGGGAGAGGGTATGGCGCCGGCGCCAACCGGACAAAAACCGGCACAGCCTGTGGGAGGGGGTATGGCACCGGCGCCAACCGGACAAAAACCGGCACAGCCTGTGGCTGAACCGGACAAAAACCGGCACAGCCCGTGGGAAAACCGGACAAAAACCGGCACAGCCTGTGGGGCACGGATTTTGAACTAGTTGAATTCACTCAGGAATTTGGCAGCGAGACGCTCTCTTAGAGGTCTTCCTAGAAGGAAGACCTCTGGAGACCGGGTCCGTCCCTGACCGGGACGGCCCTGTCGGTCTCCCAGGCCGGAGCCAGAATCGGACCCGGATCGTGGGCGCCGTTACGTGGCGTTAACCCTCGGCGTCGAGCCAGGCCGGTTTTGTAGGCCCTACAGGAAGGCCCCTCCGGGTCAGCTGAAAACACGGAAATTGCCAAACCGGCAACCAACCGGCAAAAAAGCGGCAGACCCTGCAGGACCCTCGGTTTCATTGAGGAAATTCGTGGCAGACCCTGTGGGAAGGCCTCTCCAGGTCGGCGAAAAACCCAAGTGATTTCGCGAGCTGCAGGCGCGAAAAACGCCCGACCGGCAACCAACCGGCAAAAAAGCGGCAGACCCTGCGGGACGCTTCCGCTCAGGCCTTCTGCTGCACCAGCAGGGGGGCGATCTGGTCGAGCGCGCGGGCGAGCTCGAGCACCGCCTTGCTGGGCAACTGCCGGAGCACCTCGTTGGTGCGCGCGTCGAGCAGGCTCGTCACGAGCCGCTTCGTGTCGGGGTCGACATGGAACGCGATCACCGCGCCCGACGGCCGCAGCCGCTCGTTGGCCGCCTCGACCGCCGCGCGCAGCTCGGCCTCCTCGCGCTCGCGGGCCCCGCGCGGGGCCTCCACGGGGCCGGGAGCGCCCGGGGCGCGGGTGGTCACGCTGTCCCGCCCCGGGGGCCTCCGGGGGCCTCCGGGGGGCGCGTAGGGGGCCTCCGGGCGGATCGACGGGCGCACCGGCGTCACGGCCGCGGTCTCGGGCACGATGGGGAAGGTGGAGGAGATCGTCATCGGGGAGCTGCGACCTTTCGGATCAAGGGGCCCCTCCGGCGAGCGTGGCCGGGGCCGTTACCGGGCGTCGAGGGACGCCGCCGCGCGGGGGCCCTCGACCACCTCGTGCCAGGCGTCGCGCAGGGGCGCGAGGATGTGCAGCACCTCGTCGATGGGCTCCGGGCGGCTCTCCATGTTGGCCGTGATGAGCCGCTGCATGCAGTACAGGTAGAGCGCCTCGAGGTTCTCGCAGAGCGCGGGCGCGTGCGACGGGTCGAGGGTCGAGCAGAGCGTGTCGATGATGGCGTGCGCGCGGCCGATGGACTCCCCGGCGCGCCCGCGGCGCTTCTCGACCATGGCGGCGCGGGCCTCGTTCAGGAAGCGGAAGAGCCCGTCGTACAGCATCACCAGGATCTGGCCGGGCGTGCTGGTCGACGCCTGCACGGCGCCGTAGCGGGAGAGAACGTTGGCGGGGGTCATCGGGCGTCCTCGGTGGTCGCTGGGCTTAGAGGTAGGAGCTGTACTTGCTGACGATGGCTTCCATCGCGCTGAACTGCGCGCGGAGGGTCGTCGTGTAGGCCGCGACGGCCTCCTGCTCGTTGGTGATGCGCGCGCTGAGCCGCTGGGACTGGGCCGACAGCGTCGTCCCGCGCGACAGCACCGGCGCGTTGGTGTCCGACGTCAGCGCGGTGACGGCCGCGTCGAAGGCCGACATCACCCCGGTGGCCCCGATGCTCGCGTTGGTCACGAAGACCTTGGAGACCGCCAGCGGGTCGGCCGTGACCGCCGCCGTGAAGGCCGCGTCGTTTATCTGCAGCGTGCCGTCGCTCTGCAGGCGCACCCCGACGCTGCCGAGCGTGGTGTACGAGCCCGACGTGCCGGCGACCGTGCCGGAGACG
>JAPLTR010000249.1 GCA_026398065.1 Verrucomicrobiota bacterium
TCGCGGAGGAGCTGCGTCATCAACGCCCGCTCGGCGTCGGTGGCAGGCAGCTCGGCGGCGGTGCTGCGGAAGTAGACGGGGTGGCGCCAGAAATCGAGCGCGACACCGTCGAGGTCGTAGTGGGTGGCGGTCTCGGCGATCACGCGACGGGCGAGATCGCGGATCTCTGGCCGGCCGTAGTCGACGGCGCTCCAGGTGCCGCGCTTCGGCGGTTTGGCCTTTGTGCCCAGCAACCAGTCCGGGTGGTCGGTCTTGAGCTGCGGGATGAGGAGCGGGTTCGACGCGTCGTGCGTGTCGTTCATCCGCATCGTCCAGAAGACCTCCTGGCCGGTCTGGCGGCAGTGCTCGACGACGACCTGGAGCGAATCGGTGTCCTGCCTGAGGAGGTCGGGGAGGACGTTGTGCTGGTAGCGGCCCTCGCGCACGAGGAACATCTCCGCCACCTGCGTGCGGTGGGCGAAGCGGTTGAAGGTGCCGCTTGTGGTGTCGAAGACAATCGTGTCGACCTGCGTGCCCTGCAGCGGGGCGATGCGGGCCGGAAGAAAATCCGTCGGCCTGGGCAACGGCTGCGGCGGCACGCGGGTCTCGCCGCCATCGTCGTTGAAGATGATCCGCCGCGGGCGCGCCTTCGCCGCCTCGCGCGCGGCGTCGGCGGCGAGGGCGCTGGCGGTCAACAGGGAGGCGAGGAGGAGGGCGAGCGTGCGGGGCATCGCGAGGCGGAGGAGAACGAACGGCCTCAGAATGTCCCCTTCACGCCCATCGTCCAGAGCGCGCCGTAGTACGTGTAGGTGCGCGGACGCGTGTAGGCGGGGGCGTTGGGCGAGTAGGTGATGAGCGGGCGCGGTTCGTTGGCGAGGTTGCGCACCGAGGCGTAGAGGGCGAAGCGCTTGTGGAAACGGTACTCGATGTTCGCATCCTGCACCATGCGCGTGTCCTGCGCGTCGTAGGTGCCGGCGGGCACGGTGGCGCTGACATTGGTGAGCGAGGCGCGCTGGCGGCCGATGCGAGAGACGTTGTAGCGCACCAGAAAGCGGGGACCCGCGTAGCTCGCGCCCCAGTTCAGCACGGTCGGCGCATAGCCCGAGAAATCATCCGCGCCGGCGCCGCTGATGCGGAGGTGGGTGGCGTTGACCCAGAGCTGCACCCCGCGCGTCCACTTTGGCAGAACGGCGAAGGGCTTGAGCGACTGGCGCCAGCTCCACTCCATGCCGTTCACCGTGACGGCATCGCGCGAGTTGTTGGTCGAGATCACGTCGTAGTCGAGGTAGTCGTCGGAGAGGCCCATCTCGGAGAGGAGCGCGAGGGTGGCGTCGGTGCGGGTCGAGACGAAGAAGCCGGTGATGTCTTTGCGGAAAAGGCTCAGTGCCACAGTCGCGCCCTTCACGCTGTAGGACTCGAAGCTGAGGTCGTAGTTGTCGGCCGTCCACGGCTCGAGGGCGGCATTGGTCGTCGTGATCGTGCGGCTGGCGTCGGCGGCGGAGGGATCGGCGACCGTGCGCGAGGGGATGATGAAACTGAGATCGGGGCGGCCGATCGTCTGCGCATAGGCGGCGCGGGCGACGAAGTTGTCGGAGAAGGAGTAGCTCGCATTCATGCTGGGGTAGAGGTCGCCATAGTGCTTCTTGCCGAGCGCGGCGCGCTCCTTGTACTGGAGTTTGGCGATCGTGAGCGCGTCGGTGGAGACACGGATGAGCTGGCCGGCAGCGTTGCGGAGCAGATTGCCGCTGGCGTCCTGCTGGTAGGTCGCACGTATATCATTGAGCCCGCCGGCGCCCTTGTCGTCGGTGCGCTCGTAGCGGGCGCCGGCCACGATCCAGAGGCGGTTGTCGAGCAGCTTCAGGTCCGTGCGGAGGAAACCGGCGGAAATCGTCTCCTCCAGCTCCTGCGAACCGTTGACGCGCGAGATGTGGTAGGCGGACTCGTTGAGGACGAAGTAGTCCGGGTGCGCCTTGGAGAGATCGTAGATCTTGCGCGGATCGAACCACTGGACGTGGTCGCTGTTGCGGAAGGAGCGCTGCGCGGAATACGAATAGTTCATCAGGTCGTAGCTGCCGATGAGGCGCTCGGGAGAGTTGACCGCGAAGGTGGGCCGGAAATTCCAGGTGCGCGTCTCGGCGCGGATGTCGCGCTCGTTGCGCGAGACGTCGATGCCGGCCATGAGGCGCAGGGAAAACGGGAGGGGGAGCGCGCGGCTCGCGTTGAGTTTCAACGTCGTCAGATCGTTCGTCATCAGTGGCTCGGCGGGCGAGGTGACCGAGTTCAGGGTGTAGAGCGCGCTGTTGGTGATGTCGAGCGGCTGGCCGGCGCGGGTGCCGCGGACCGTCGGCGGCACGCCGAAGCGCTGGTCGCCGAAGCCGTCGGCGCGGAGCACGAGACCGGTGAGGGTGGCGCTGGCGGTGCCGAAGTACTCATGGCCCTCCTCGGCGCTGAGCGTCTGGCGCCGCGAATGCGAGCGGGCGAAGGTCGCCTCGGTTTTCCAGCCGTGAAAATCGCCGCGGTGGCCGAGGGACGCGCCCCAGGTGGCCTTGAGCTGCTCGCGGTAGGTGGTGGCGATCGTCGTGGTGCCGGCCCCGACCCCGGCGGCGTTGGCCGCGGCGCCCTGGGTGAAATTCTCTCCGCCCGTGGCTCCGGTGCCGTAGGCCTGCGTGTAGGTGCCGATGCGGGTGTGCACGTCGTCGGTCGTAAATTGAAAGTTCGCGAACAGCGTGTGGCCGGGGAGCGGTTTCCAGTCGGCGCGGGTGGCGAAGACATTGCGCTCACGCACGGCGATCTGGGCCGCGACCGCGCTCTGCGTCTGGATGTTGGCGACGCGGTTCCACGTCGGCGCGAGGTTGTCCTTGTCCTCCCAGCGCGCGTTGTGTCCGGCACTGAACGTGAAGGCCAGGGTGCGGTTGACCGGGCGGAGGTAGGAGACGTCGAAGCCGGGCTTGAAGTGGGGGCCGCCGGTGGATTTGTCGGCACTGCCGCCCTTGAACAGTTCGCGACCCAGCATCGAAAGCGGCTCGATGGTGGTCAGCAGGCCGAAGACGCTGTAGGTGAACTGCGGATCGCGGCGGGAGAAGCCGCTCTTGCTGACGACGTTGACCATGCCGCCGACGGCGTTGGCCGGCATGTCGGGGGTCGGCACCTTGGTTACTTCGATGCGATCGATGTTGGAGACGTTGGAGGCCGTGAAACTCGCGCCGCGGCCGGTCGGGCCGTCGGTCGAGAGTTCGATCCCGTCGACGGTCATGAGCGTACCGCTCGCCGGCATGCCGCGGATGGTGGCGGCGCTGGGAATCGCGGGGGTCATGGCCACCTGGATGCCGGGGACGAATTTCAGGAACTCGCCGGGGTTGCCGTCGCCGAGGTCGCCGAACTCCTCGAAGGCGACCACGTTCTTGATGTTGGGCGCGATGCGCTGCTCCTGGAGCGCGGCGGACTGCGCGCTGAGTTCGCGCTCGGCGACGGTGAAGGTGTCGAGGGTGACGACGGACTCGGCCGCGGTGCGCTTGTCGGTGGGGGCCGGGGTCCCGCCCGCGTTGAGGTCGAAGTCCTGGCGCGCGACCTGGCCGCCGGTGACGACGAGGCGCGTGGTCTGTGGATCGAGGCCGGCGGCGGTGGCGCGGAGGGTGACGGCGCCGGGGGGCACGCCGGTGAGGCGGAAATCGCCCGACTCGTTGGTGAGCGTCTCGAAGGCGGTGCCCTCGACGGCGATGCGCACCTGCTTGAGAAATTGCCCCGCGGCGGAGTTGGAGACGCGGCCCTCGATGGTGCCGGTGTTGGCGGCCTGGGCGGCGACGTGCGCAGGCAGGACGAAGGCGAAGACGAACGCGGTCAAGGCGGCCGCGAGGCGGCGGAGGAGCGGGGAGAAGTTCATGGCGGGCCGCGGGTGGCGGTTGTGGTATACCAAAATTTACGTGGCGCCCGGATGTCAACGCATTTCCCGCCCGGGGCCCGCGCTTCGCCAAGGTAAATACGGGTCCGGGTGGGAAGCGCGGTATTGGCATACCAAACTTAGCACCGTGGGAAAAATCCGGGCTTTTCAGCGGCGCCCGGCGCGTGTTGGATCGCGCCATGCCGAAACGCCGCCGGGTCTTCGAACCCAAGATCGACCGCACCCCCCCGAACCTCCAGAAGCTCGTGCGTCTGATCTTTTCGGAGGCCTACCTGCCGGGCGACCGGCTCGTGGAGCGCGACCTCGCGACCAAGCTCGCGCTCAGCCGCATCCCGGTGCGCGAGGCGCTGCAGAAACTCGTGTCGAAGGGCATCCTCTTGAAGGACGCGGTCAATCGCGGGCTGCGCCTGCGCGATTACTCACCCGCCGAGGTCACCCACCTGCACGAGTATCGCGAGGCCATCGAGCTCGCGGCGGCCCGCGCGGCGTGCCACAACCGCTCGGCGACTGACCTCGTGCAGCTCGACCTGATCTGCGACGAGATGACGCGCGAGGCCCCCAACGCCCCGTCGTCGCGCTGGCTCGAGCTCGACTGGCAGTTTCACCAGACGATGGTGGAGGCCAGTGGAAACGAGAGGTTCATCAACGATTTCGACCTGCTCATGATCGAGTGCAACTACGTGTTCTACCGGCTGCCGGAGACGAGGATCCCGGCGGCGAGCCGTGACCATCCGCTGCTGGCGACCCTCGTGCACGGCATCGTCGACGCGCACCGGCAGATCGTCCAGCTGCTGGAGAAACGCGACACCAACGGGATCGTGGAGGCGATGCGCCTGCATCTCGCCGGCCTGAGCAACCGCGTGCACCGCGACCTCGTGAAATCGCAGCTGGGGAAGCCGCCGGCGGCGGGACGATGAGGGGTGAACTGAACGTGGGCGGCGACTTGGTCCGATCCGTTCTTTCTCTTTCCTCTTTCTCTCGATCTTTCTCCCTCACGGAGCGCGGACGGGACCGTTTTCTGACGAAAGATTAATAGAACGAGGAAAGAGAAAGATGTCCTGGTTGGCTCACGTCTCCCACCGGCCGTAGATGCCGCAGGGGAGGACCTTGCCGTCGCGCTGGATCGGGAGGCCGACCTCGCCGGCGGTGATCTGGCCGCGGCGGGTGTGCATCAACTCCGCGAGGAGGTTGGCGACGACGGTGGGCGAGAGGCGCGCGGTGTACGCGTTGATCAGGAAGAAGAGCGGCTGCTCGGTGAGCAGGGCGCGGCACTCGGTGAGGAGGGTCCAGAGGTGCTCCTCGAGCTTCCACATCTCGCCGGTCGCGCCGCGGCCATACGTGGGCGGGTCCATGATGATGGCGTCGTAGCGCTTGCCGCGCTTCTGCTCGCGGCGGACGAATTTCAGGCAGTCGTCGGCGATGTAGCGGACGGGGGCGTCGGCGAGGCCGGAGAGGACCGCGTTTTCCTTGCACCATTTGACCATGCCCTCGGCGGCATCGATGTGGGTGACGCTCGCGCCCGCCTTCGCGGCGGCCACGGTGGCGGCGCCGGTGTAGCCGAAGAGATTCAGGACGTTGACCTCGCGGCCGGCGGCGCGGGCGGCCTTGATCTTGGCGGAAAACCACTCCCAGTTCACCGCCTGCTCCGGGAAGAGGCCGGTGTGCTTGAAGGAGGTCGGGTGGATCTTGAAGGTGAGGCCGAGGGACTCGTAGCCGATCTTCCAGTGATCGGGGAGAGGACGGCGGTATTCCCATTTGCCGCCGCCTTCCTGGCTGCGGTGGTAAAAGCCATCCCAGTTCTCCCAGCGCGCGCCGGCCTCCTTTTGGTGGCGGGGCCAGATGATCTGGGGATCGGGGCGGACGAGGGTATGCGGGCCCCATTTCTCCTGCTTCATGCCGTCGCCGCACTCGATGAGCTGATAATCGCGCCAGCGGTCGGCGACGATGAGGGCAGGGCGGGAGATGGTGGCGGACATGCGAGTTGGAGGGCGAGGCAAAGACCGGCGCGGGCGGCTGTCGAGCAGGGGTTTGTTTCCCGGGCGGGAACCTGGGCTCAAGGCGACGATAGGTTGGAATTTACTTATAGGGGAAAACCACTAGGTGATTGACACCTCTTTTCGCGTATTTATCGACGTTCCCTCCACACATTCAGTCTTCACGCTTATGAACAAATCCCACCTCCTCCGGGCCGCTTTTGGCCTTTTCGCCGCCGCTTTGGGCGCGGCTCAGTTGTCGGCTGACGTCGTTGAGACGAAGAGCGGCGCGCGCATCGTCGGCAAGGTCACCAAGATCGACGGCGGTGCGGTGGTGGTCTCCACCGACTACGCCGGCGCGATCACCATCAAGCAGAGCGAAGTGACCGGTATCTCCACGGACGCCCCGGTCGCGGTGCGCCTCGCGAGCGGCACCCGCATCGACGGCAAGGTATCGGGCTCCTCCGGCAACCTCCAGGTCGCCGGCTCCGACGGCACGATCAGCACGACGGTCGACAAGGTCGCCGCGTCGTGGGCCGCCGGGGCGAAGGACCCGCAGGTCGTCGCCTTGGAGCGTGGCTGGGCCTACGAGGCCAATGTCGATGTCTCCGGCAAGTCCGGCAACAAGAGCCAGCTCGGCACCTCCGCCGGTCTCCGCGCGACGCTCGCGGGCATCCACGACAAGCTCGTGTTCTACACCGCCTATGACCGCCAGACGAGCGATGGCCAGAAGTCGGCCGACCAGTTCAAGGCCGGCACTGACTACACGAGCAATTTCTCCGGCAAGAACTCCTGGTACGTGCGCGATGAGGGTGGCTTCGACCGCATCAAGGACATCCAGTTCTACAACGTGGCCGGCGCCGGTTTCGGCTATGATTTCATCAAGGCGCCCAAACAACTGCTCACGGGCCGAGCGGGTTTCTCGTTCCGCACGGAGAACTACAAGAACCCGGTGACGACCGACGTGAACTCGGCCGGTCTCGACTTCGGCCTCGCGCACAGCCTGCAGCTCGACAACGCGAGCATCGTGAACCGCGTGACGTTCGTCCCGTCGTTCGACGACTTCGCGAACTACCGCGCCTCGCACGAGAGCTTTCTTGAGCTGCCGCTCGCCAACCCGAGCTGGAAGCTCCGTTTCGGCGTCAACAACGACTACAACAGCAAGCCCGGCCGCGGCGTCGACAAGCTCGACACCGGGTACTTCACCCGCCTCGTGCTGAACTGGAAGTAAGCCGGCGCAGCGTCATTTTCCCTTCCGGCGGAATAATCCGCCGCCGACGGCCTCATCTCTTTATGAGCATGAGGCCGTTTTTCGTTTTTAGTGCCGCGTTCGCCCTTGGGGCGGGCCTGCTTCCCGTCCGGGCGGCCGAGCCGATCCAATTTGCCAGCGGCCCGGCCCGGGTTTCGCTGATTGAGCTCTACACGAGCGAGGGGTGCAGCTCGTGTCCGCCGGCCGAGCGCTGGCTGGGAAAGCTGCGCGATGCGCCCGGGCTCTGGCGCGATTTCGTGCCTGTGGCGTTTCACGTGGACTACTGGAACCGCCTGGGCTGGCCCGACCGGTTTTCGTCCAAGGAATTTACGCAGCGCGAGTACGCCTACGCCGCGGCCTGGAACAGCGAATCAGTCTATACACCCTGCTTCGTCCGCGATGGCACCGAGTGGCGGGCGCGCGAGGTGCCGCGCGCGTCCGGGGCGGGGGAGGCCGGGATGCTGACGGTGTCCTACGACGTCGCGAAGGGCGGGCTGCGGGCGGACTTTGTGCCCGCTCCGACGGCGGGCGACGGACCAAGGAAGACCGAAACAACCTTTGAAGTCCACGCGGCCATCCTCGGCGCCGGCATCGTGTCCAAGGTCACCTCGGGTGAGAATCGCGGCGAGACGCTGGGCCACGAGTTCATCGCCCTTGCGCTCGCCCACGGGGTCCCCGGTCGCGAGATCGCGCTGGCGGTGCCCACGGTCGCGGGCGTGCCGCGCCACGCGCTCGCCGTCTGGGTCACGCGCAAGGAGAGCTTGGTGCCGGTGCAGGCGACGGGCGGCTGGTTGCCCTAGGCCCGGCGGCCGGGTCCGGCGGCGTTTTCACGAAGGGTTTAACGGCATTACCGCTTTCGCGGTTGAACCCTTTCGCCCCGAGTGGCGTCATACTGGGAGTGAAATCCCGCCTGCTTACCCTTCTTGCGGCCGCATTGCTCGCGCCGCTGGTGTCCCCTCTCCGCGCGGCTGATGCCGTCAAACTGACCCGGCTCGACGATCGCGTGCGCGTCGAACTCGGCGGCCAGTTATTTACGGAGTACATTTTCAAGGGCACCCCGAAGCCTTATCTCTACCCGGTGCTCGCGAGCGACGGCACGGAGCTGATGCGGCATTTCCCGATGAAGGGGAAGGGCGGCGTCCCCGGCGAGGTCGAGGATCACCCGCACCATCGTTCGCTGTGGTTCACCCACGGGGCGGTCAACGGGCTCGATTTCTGGGCCGACGGCACCGACAAGGGCAAGATCGTCAGCGAGAGTGTCGAGCAATCGACCAAGGATGGCGTCGCCACGATCAAAGCCCGGAACAAGTGGGTCAGCGCCGAGGGCGTGCTGCAGCTCACCGACGAGACGACGATCCGCATCCGCGGCGAAGGCGACAAGCGGTTCCTCGACTACGAGGTCACGCTGAAGGCCCCCGCTGACAAGCCCGTGGTCTTCGGCGATACCAAGGAGGGCTCGATGGCCATCCGCGTCCCCCTCTGGATGACGCCGCCGCACACGTACACCGACACCAACAAAAAGAAGGTGAAACACGAGGGCCTCGGCACGATCATCAACGATTCCGGCCAGAAGAACGACGACACCTGGGGCAAAAAGTCCACGTGGGTCGACTACCACGCGCCGAAGGACGGCAAGGTTTACGGCATTGCGATGTTCGACAATCCGCAGAACCCCCGCTTCCCGACGTGGTGGCACGTGCGCTCCTACGCGCTCTTCGCCGCGAATCCCTTCGGCCAGCATGATTTCGAAGGCACCAAGGCCAAGCCGCTGCCCCCCACGGCGGGCGACCTCACGATCCCCGCGGGCGGCAGCGTGACCTTCCGCTGGCGCTTCTATTTCCACTTGGGCGACGAGAAAGCCGCCCAGGTCGCCGAGCAGTTCAAAGCGTATGCCGCCGGCAAGTAAGCCGTTTTAGCCTTGGCGCGGCAAAATCGCCGCGCCCCCTTACACCCTAAAAATCCCCCCGCCATGCCCCTGTTCGTCAATCACCTCACCCGCCGCGCCTTTCTGCGCAACACCGCGCTCGTCGGCGCCGCCGCCCTGTCCGCCCGTTCGTGGGCGCAGGTGGCCGGCGCCAATGGCGACCTCCGCGTCGCCGTCATCGGCCTCAACGGCCGCGGCAAAAACCACCTCGGCAGCCTCGCCAAGGTGGCCGGCGTGCGCATCGTCGCGATCTGCGATGCCGACACCGCCGTCCTCGCGCGGACGAAGGCCGCCAATCTGGTCCCAGCCGACGTGCGCACGTACACCGATGTCCGCGAGCTCCTCGCCGCCAATGACATTGACGCCGTCACCATCGCGACGCCGAATCACTGGCATTCGCTGGGTGCGATCTGGGCCTGCCAGGCGGGCAAGGATGTCTACGTCGAGAAACCCGTTTCGCACAACGTGTGGGAGGGCCGCCAGCTCGTGAACGCGGCCCACAAGTACGGCCGCGTCGTGCAGGCCGGCACCCAGATCCGCTCCGGCGACGGCCTGCGCGAGGCGGTTGCCTGGGTGCAGGCGGGCAATCTCGGCAAGATCACCGTGTCGCGCGGCTTCTGCTACAAGTTCCGCGGTACGATCGGCAAGACGAGCGGCCCGCAGCCCCTGCCCGCCACGGTGAACTACGATCTCTGGTCCGGTCCGGCGCCCATGGCCGAGCTGCACCGCAAGCGGCTGCACTACGACTGGCACTGGGACTATCTCACCGGCAACGGCGACGTCGGCAACCAGGGTATCCATCAAATGGATGTCGCGCGGTGGTTCCTCGGCGAGGCCGGCCTGCCGCGTCACACGCTCAGCATCGGCGGCCGCCTCGGCTACATGGACGACGGCAACACGCCCAACACGCAGGTCGTGATCCACGACTACGCGACCGCTCCGCTCGTCTTCGAGGTGCGCGGTCTCCCCGCGAAATCCGGCGCGGGCGGCGGCGATGGCGGCGGGAGCGAGGTCTCCGACGCCAAGGCCGGGGCGATGGACAAATACCGCGGCGTCGGCGTGGGCAACGTGATCGATTGCGAGGGCGGCAGCGTCGTCGTGCCGAGCTACACCGAGGCCAATGCGTACGACAAGGCCGGGAAACTGATCAAGTCTTTCAAGGGCAAGGACGCGCACATGCAGAACTTCATCGATGTCGTGCGCAGCCGGAAGGTCGCCGATCTCCGCGGACCGATCCTCGAAGGCCACGTGTCGAGCGCGCTCTGCCACCTGGGCAACATCTCGCATCAGCTCGGGCGCGCCGCCTCGCCCGGAGAGTTGCACGAAAAGACCCTGGGCAACGCCCCGCTCGCCGAGGCCTACGGCCGCATGGCCGAGCACCTCGCGGCGAACAAGGTCGATCTGGGCAGGACCCCCGCCACCCTCGGCGTGACCCTGACCGTCGATGCGAAGGCCGAGCGCTTCACCGGCCCCGACGCCGCCGCGGCGAATGCGCTGCTCACGCGCAACTATCGCGCGCCCTTCGTCGTGCCGCAGGTGGCGTGAGGAGGTAGGTGAACGGCGACCTCCGGGCGCCGTCGGTTTGGGATCGTTCGTACACCTCATAGGCATACGAACCCGCTGGAACGCGCCCGGAGGTCGCGTTCCACCTCGATCGTAACCCCGCGCTCGCCTCGTGCGTCCTGCGGTGCGAGTTTCCCCTGCGCCGCTTTGAACTTCCTTCGTCCCCGCTTCCGCCGGCTGTGGCCCATGCTTGTCGCGTGGGCGGGGTTGCTGGCGCGCGCGGCCGACGACCCCGCGGTGGTCGCGCTCCCGCCGTTCATGGTGGAGGAGGCGACCAAGGGCCCGCCGTGGCGCTACGTGCAGAGCCCCGACTTCGAGATCCTCTCGCGTTGCGACGACACGACGACGCGTCACCTCACCGAGACCTATTTTCGCCTGCACCGGCTGCTGGCGCTCGTGCTGCCGGAAGGCCTGCAGGTCCGGCACTCCGTGGCCAAGACCATGATTTACTACAACGAGGAGATGCGTCCCGCCGCGTCGCAGGAGATCATCGCGCAGATGCTGCGCGGCAACGCCGCCATCCCGCCGCCCGACGAGCTGCCGGACCTCGGCGGCCGGGGTTTCCGGGGCGGCGTCCCGGCGCCGCGCCGGTACACCTTCATGCCCAACATGCGCCTGTGGGACAAGGATGCGATGGCCGTCTTCACCATCGTGCGCCCCGGGGACTACGACACGGACACCATGTATCTCACGCACGACTACGTCGGCTACCTCGTGAAAAACCGGACGCCGACGCTGCCGGGCTGGTTCACCGCGGGATTCATGAGCCTGTACCCGCACATCAAGTTCCGCCGCGACTCGCTGCTGCTGGAGCGGGCCGTGTGGATCTCCGACGCCGAGACGCGGCTCGTGAAGTCCGACCCGCCGAAGGCCCGCCCGCTCCTGCCGGTCGCCGCGTTTTTTCGCGGGGACGCGTCGGGCAACAACCAGTCCAAGGAGGAGAATCTGAAAGTGTGGGTGTCGCAGGCGGAGCTGCTGGTCCGGTGGGGTCTCGAAGGAACGGACGGGGTGCGGCGCGCGGGCTTTTGGAAGTTGGTCGAGCGCTCCGCCGCCGAGCTGCCCTCGGAAAAGCTGACGGAGGAGTGCCTCGGCCTCGACTACCCGGCGCTGAACGGGCAACTCGCGGCGTTTCTGCCCACGGCCGTGCGCAAGGAGGCCACGCTCCGCCTGGAATCAGCGGTCAGGCTCCCGCCCCTCGCACCGCGCAACGCCACCGACGGCGAGATCGCGCGCATCAAGGGCGATTGGGAGCGACTGGAGATCGACTACGTCCGCCGGCGCTACCCCGAGATGGCGTCGAAGTACATCGAGCAGGCCCGGCGCACGCTCCTTCGCGCCTACGACCGCAACGACCGCGATCCGCGCCTCCTTGCGATCCTCGGCCTCTGCGAATGCGACGCGGGCAACGATGCCGGCGCGCGCGAATACCTCGAGGCCGCCGCGCGCCTCAATGTCGTCCGGCCGCGCGCGTGGTACGAGCTCGCGCGGCTGCGCTATGCCGAGCGTCTGGCGGCCCCGGCGAGCGAGGGGAGGCTCAGCGCCAACCAGGCCGTCGAGGTGCTCACGCCGCTCTTCACCGCGCGCCGGCAGGCCCCGCCGATTCCCGAGGTCTACGAGCTGATCGCGGATGTCTGGGCGCACTGCGCGTTCGCGCCGACTCCCGCCCACCTCGCGGTCCTTACCGAGGGGATCGGGCTGTTTCCCCGCCGCGTCTCGCTCGTGTTGCGCGCGGCGTCGCTCCATCTGCTCGGGGGCCACTACGAGGAAGCGGCGTCGTTCATCAACCTGGGCCTGCGGCTGGCGGACAATGACACCGACCGCGCGAGTTTCACCGCACTCCAAGAGCGACTGCCGGCCGCGGCGGCGGTGAAGTAGCCGGACTGTCTGTCCCGAAAGGGACCGCCTTTTGTGGCCGCGTCCGTACGGTGCTTCCACCCCATGCGCTTCCTTTTCCTCCTGCTCCTGGCGCTCGCGCCCGCCTTGGCCGCAGAAGCCGCCACGCCGCTCTCCGCACCCTCCGGTCGCGTCGTGCCGAAGCCGCTGTACCGCGACCCGGTGTTCGACGGCGCGGCCGATCCCGTCGTGATCTGGAATCCGCACGTCGGCCGCTGGTGGATGTTCTACACCAACCGCCGCGCCAACGTCCCCGGGCTCTCCGGTGTCGCGTGGGTCCACGGCACGCCCATCGGCATCGCCGAATCCGCCGACGAGGGCGCGACGTGGCAACGGCTCGGCGACGCCGAGATTGAGCTGCCACCCGCGGTGCGCGGCGAGGGCCCGACGCCGACGTACTGGGCGCCCGACGTGATCACCGCCCCCGACGGCACGCACCACATGTTCCTCACGGTGGTGCCCGGGGTCTTCGAAAACTGGCAGCACCCGCGCACGCTCGTCCACCTCACGAGTGCCGACCTGCGCCGCTGGGTCTATGCCGCGCCCCTCACGCTCGCCTCCGACCGCGTGATCGACGCCTGTGTCTATCCGCTGCCCACCGGCGGCTGGCGGATGTGGTACAACAACGAGCGTGACCG
>JAPLTR010000509.1 GCA_026398065.1 Verrucomicrobiota bacterium
CAGACCGTGTGGAAACTCATTTTCAGCGGTGCCAGTGCAGGCGGCGGAGGTGGGCGTAAGTTTTTATCATCGGGCCGGGGCTGGCAGGTGTCGGAGGAAAGTGCGTAGACGGCGACGGAGCAGGTGCAGGCGGAGCCCCGGCAGGTTCAGGCGCGGGCTGTCATGGCGGCAAGGAGTGTGGGGACACCGAGGAGGTTGAGGGCGCGGCGCAGGTTGTAGCTGAGGGCGCTCAGGCTGAACTCGGCCCGGACCATCTCCAGCCCGCGGCATAAAAACTCGTCATGCCCCCAGAGGCGCAGGGTGCCGAAGACGTGTTCGACGATCGTTTTGCGCTCGGCCACCAGTTCCGGCTTCGCCGTGACGCGGGCGGCCTGCCGTTCCACCACCGCCTCGTTTTCCAGCCGCGAGATTTTCCGGTACGCGGCGGTCGTGCACTGCGCGCGTTGCGGACAGGCGCCGCAGGCCGCCACAGTGTAATAGTAATCCCGCGCCTTGCCTCGGGCCTTGGTGGCGTACCTCCACGCCAGGGTCTGGCCGGCCGGGCAGCGGTACCGGTCCTGCGCCGCCTCGTACGTGAAGTCGGTTTTTGGATACACCGGCTGGCCGCCCGGGCCCTGGCCGAGGGTGCCGGTGCGCGCGGGCACATAGGTCGTGAGGCCGGCCTGCTCGCATTTTTCCAGCTGGCCGGCCTCGTGGTAACCGGCGTCCGCCACGACCGCCAGGGTGGTGGCTGCCAGCTGCGTCTGCGCCGCCGTCGCCATGGGGTGGAGCTGCGCGAGGTCGTTCTGGTCCTGCACCACCGCGGGTTCGGCGATCAGGTCGTGCTTCGCGTCGACAGCCACCTGCACGTTGTAGCCGACCCCGACCTGCTTCTGCCCACGGCTGTCCGGATCGGTCAGCGAGATCTCCGTCTGGCCGGTCGCGGCCAGCTCGGTCTGCCAGTCCTGGTAGCGGCTCCGGCGCTCCGTAAGCGTGGCGAGCTTCGCCTGCAGTTGCTCCTTGGTTAGCGCCGCCGGCAGATCCGCGTGCACGGCGTCCTCCGCGTCCAGCCGCCCCAGGTACTCCTCGATCCGGGCGTCGATCTGCGCGGTCAGCTCCGTCAACTGCTTCACGGTGTAGTGCCGCCGGGGGCTGTTCACCGCCTTGAACTTCGCCCCGTCGATCGCCACCAGCTCCGCCCCGAACAGCTCCAGCTTCCGCAACAGCAGGTTGAACCGCCGGAAGACGCCCTTGAAACACTCCCGGTTGTCCCGCCGGAAGTCCGCGATCGTCTTGAAGTCCGGCCGCAACGCCCGCAGCAGCCAGATCACCTCCAAGTTCCGCTTCGTCTCCGCCTCCAGCCGTCGGCTCGACCGGATCCGGTGCAGGTAGCCATACAGGTACAGCTTCAGCAGGTCGTGCGGCGCATACGCCGGCCGCCCTGTCCCCGCGGGCTCCGCCCGCCCGAAACCCAGCGCCCTGACGTCCAGCCCCCCCACGAACGCCTCGATCACCCTCACCGCCGCCTCCTCCCCCACGTACTCCTCCACGCTCGCCGGCAGCAACTGCGTCTGGTTCCGGTCCACTCCCTCGATGTAGCTCATGCCTTCGTTCGACGCTCCCGCCCGCGTTTTGATCAAAATGATCCGTGCGGAGTTTCCACACAGTCTGTTCTGGGTGCAGGTTGGACCGTCTACGCCAGGCCAGACATGCGATGGATTTGGGGAGGTTTGCTCTTTGTTGCGGGTGTATGCGTGTACTTTCATCGACGGCGAACCTTGCAAACGAGGGCACAACGAAAGGGAGAATCTGCCCGCACGTTTGCGCGGACCCTGCCGCTGCGCGCACACGACACTTGGATTGTTCGCGCCGTTTACGAAGAACTCACCCGTTGCACCCACTTTCCAATTCGCCCCGGGGACGATCTGGCAAAAGATCTCAAGCTCGATATGGTATTGTTCGGCTACCACTACGCGGAGATTGGCCGTCGTGCAGGACGAACCCTGGAGTATCCGCAGAAGAATCCGATGCATAACCGAATCACCACCGTCGCGGACCTGATTGCCTTTTTCGAAAACCAGCCCCGGGTATCCGAAACGCGCTCCCGTTTTCCGGACGGGCGGCGATCGCTTTCGTGGCGAGGCAGAAGATGGATACTACCTTTCCAAGGTGCCCCGCTTGGCAGGCGATGTTCCCCATCGCGAAAATGAGCATCACGACAATTACCTGGCCCTGCTACCGCTCCGCACAAATCTCCCGATGAAAGCCTCCGCCCTCCTCGCCCTGCTGTTGATCGCATTTTCGCCCGCATTCGCCGTCGAGGCCGGCGAGGGCGACATCGTCAAAGTCGGCCAGACGGCCCCGGCGTTCTCCGGCCAGGCGGTGGGCGGCGCCACCGTCGATTCCGCGTCGCTCGCCGGCAAGGTCGTGCTCCTGAACTTTTTTGCGACGTGGTGCGGCCCGTGCATGGTCGAGATGCCGCGGATCGAGACCGATCTCTGGCAGAAGCACCGCGACGCCGGGCTCGTCGTGCTCGCGATCGGCCGGGAGCACACCGTGGCGGAGCTGACGAAATTCCGCGACGCGAAGCGCTTCAGCTTTCAGATCGTGGCCGACCCCAAACGGGAAATCTATGCGAAGTACGCCACCCAGTACATCCCGCGCTGCTACCTGATCGGCAAGGACGGGAAGGTGAAGTACGCCGCGATGGGCTACACCCCGGCCGACTTCGAAAAACTGAAAACCACGGTCGCCGCCGAGCTGGCGAAATAATACGGCCGCACCCCGGTGGCGCGCTCCTCGAACTCTACAGGCTGAAGCAAACCCGGCCCCAGGCCGGCCTTCACCGGCGACGTGAACTATCGGGCCTCGGCGGATGGCTGGGGGACGGCGTAGGTCGGCCCGACCACCGGTCCCTGGCGCTCCCGCGCAATCAGCCACTCGGCGACCACGGCATTGATGGCCCAGCCCGCGGCCATGCAGAGAGTCCGGGCAAGTTCTCCCCGAAGGCCGGGGGACAGGAACCAGGGGAGATGGGTGAAGGCCTGCGTGCCCGCCCCGAGGCCGAGGGCGTAGCCGCGGATCATCCAGGCCCGGTGACGAGGGATGTCGCGCCGCAGGACAGCCGCCAAGCCGAGCCCCAGCGCCACGGTCATGACCGCCCCCACCAACAGCCGGAGGGCGTAAAGCAACGGACCGTCGTAACTCGCGGGCAACGCTCCGGCAAAACTGGCGGGCGGATGCACCAGCGTCATCCACAGGCCCGTCAGCGCCGACACCAGCCCACAGAACACCAGCCCCCGCCCGGCCAGACGGTGCCAGGTGGGGTGGCGACGGCGAAATCCCGGGGAAAACTGGAACGCTCCCACGCCGCAAAAGATCACCGAGCTGACGATATGCGAGATGACCGAAACCGGTGCCGCGAAAAACCGGGCGTTGTCGGGCGTGATCTCCGCCCCGCCCCCGAGCTCAACCAGCCGGACCATGCCGCCGGCCACCGGCACGAGACTGAGCG
>JAPLTR010000024.1 GCA_026398065.1 Verrucomicrobiota bacterium
TCGGCGGCTACGTCGCGCTGCCCCTCGTCGGACTGTTCGCGGCCCGCCGGCAGGTCTTCCGGCGCGACTCCCCGTGGCTCCTGCCCGCGCTCATCTGGCTCTTCCTGCTGCCCACCTCCGTGCTGTCGTTCTACAAGATGGGTGGTTCGTCCAACTCCCTCAACGGCGTGCTCTACCTGGCGCCGATGGCGTCGCTCGCCGCCGTGGGGTGGCTCCGCGACTTTCGCCCCTCCGCCTCCTCCGTCTGGCTGGCCACCGCCGTGTGGGTCGTGACCGTACCGCACCTGCTCGTTTCCCCGCTGCTCCCGCTGCGCCCGCTGACGGTGCACCTGGAGACCGGCGAAATCCTCGCCCGCCGCTTTCCCGGCCGGATCTTTTTTCCCTGGAACCCGCTCCTGACCTTCTACACCGAGGGCCGGTTTTATCACACGGAGGACGGCCTCAATGTCCGCCGCGTCTCCGGCGCCGCCCGCCCGCCCGCGGCGATCCGCCGCGATCTCCCGCCCGCCTGGTCCATCACGGCCATCCCCGGCTGGCGCGACTCCGGCGTGTACAAACAACTGCAGCCACCCGACGCCCGCCTCGGATTTTTCGGGAAGTGGACGATCTACACCTGGTCCCCTCCGCCGGGCCAGGGCACTCCCCCCTAGTCGATGGTTGCGCGCGGGACGTTCGTCTGATCGGGAAAATAGTCGGCGACCGAACGGCGCCGGGGGTGTCGGTCTCGTTGACCATGAACGATCCCAAATTCCAGCAGCCGGCGGTCTTCATCATGATCGCCATGGTGATCTACGTGACGACGAACAATCTCTCCATCGGCCCCGGCGCCCCGTCGGCGCAACCGGTCCCCGCGCTCGCGCCGTAACGAACCGCGGGAGGACTCCGCCGCTGGCACGCGGGTTGCAGCCGGAGTCCCCATGTTTTCACCGACTCCCACTTTCACCCGTGGCCGCGATGACCGACGACGCTGGCTCACACTCATCGCGGGTCTGTTCCTCGTCGGAGTCGCCGGACCGCCCCTCTCCGCCGCACCCGTTGCGACCCCGGCAGCCATCTTCGACGACGTCAAAGCCCACGCCACCCCCGACGAACTCTATCGTCTCCTCTTCGCGCTCCCCAAGGGCGGCGATCTTCACCACCACGGGGGCGGTAGCGTGCCGATGGAGTACGTCGTCGAGTACTACACGAACCCGGCGCGCAACGGCGGGCAGAAATTCTACCTCCGTACCCAGGTCGCCCTCGTGCCCGACGGCCCTGTGCCGGCCCTGCCCGATGTGCTCTTTCACGTCGTGCGCGAGGCCGCCTGGAAGTCCTTCCCGACCGCCCTTCGCGCGCAGTGGAAATCCGTCACCGAACTCACCGCCGTGGAAAAGGCCGCGTGGCTCTCCGGCCTGAAGCTCGACCAGCCCGGCGAGGCCCGCGACGAGTTCTTCGAGAAGACGTGGTGGCGGCTCGGCCCCATCTTCGGCGACATCGAACTCGGCCCCGAGTTGCTCGTCGAGAACATGAAGGCCTATGGCCGCGAGGGCGTGCGCTACCTCGAAATCCAGACGATCCCGCAGGGTGCCACCGACCGCAACGGGAAGGCCGTCTCCGCCGAGGACTACTATCGCGTGTACCGGGCCCGCCTCGCCCAGCCGGACGCGCTCGCGACCGGCGTGACCGTGCGCTTCCAGATTGTCGTGATCCGTTTTCTCCCGCGGGCCGAGGATGCCGTGCGCGAGGCCTTCGCCTTCATCGATGCGCATCGCGACCTCTTTGTCGGCGTGAACATGGCCGGCCGGGAGGACAACGGCAAAGGCCAAGCCGCGCGGTTCACCGAGGTTTTTCGGGAGATGCAGCGCAAGTATCCGCGCATCCCTCTCGCGATCCATGCCGGCGAATCCGACGAGGCCAACGCCAATATCCGCGACACCCTCCTGCTCGGCGCCGACCGCATCGGCCACGGCGTCAACATCCTCAAGGACCCCGCCACCTATCTCCTGCTCCGCAACAGCCGCTACCTCGTTGAGATCAATTTGGTCAGCAACCGCCTCCTCGAGTACGTGACCGACCCGATGCAGCACCCGTTCCCCGTGCTCCTCCGCACCGGCGTCCCCGTCTGTCTCAACACCGACGACCGCGGCATGTGGGACTCCACCTTTACTGATGAGTACTTCACCGCCGTCTCGCAGTACAATCTGAGCTGGGCCGAGGTCGTCTCCCTCGCGCGCAACAGCCTCGTCCACTCGTTCCTCGACGAGCCGACCAAGGCACGCCTCCTCGCCGACTACGAAAAAGCCCTCGTCGCCTATGAGGCGCGCTACCTGACCGCCGATTGGCGCACCGCGTCCGCCGCCGTGACGCCCCTCGTTTCAAATTACGGCTGGAAAGCCTTCCATCTCGCCGCCCCCGTCAATCTCGGCGAACTGCGCTGAGCGCCCTCACGCCCGGCGGAGGGCACTTCCGGGCGCCGTGGTTTTGGGGAATTTTTATCCTTCGCGACGCGTCACTTCACCGTCGGCATGCTCACATTGCCCGAGCCGCTGATGACCCCAAAGCCGTAGAGCAGCCAAAGGACGACGGCGATCACGACGACGGCATTCAGGATGCTTTTGATCGTCGATTGCATGGGGATGTAGGTGTTGATCAGCCACAGGAGGACACCGACCACGACCAGAGTGAGGACTACGTTGATGAGAGGCATGCCCCACGATAGCCCGGTCCACCGCCTCTCACTATGGGGTGTAAACCCGCTCCGTCGTCGGAACCATTGCCTTCGCCCGGCGCCCGCCTCATTCCTCTCGCTCTGAAAACGAAGCCCGCTCCCCGTTCCGCCCCGCGCCCCCAGATCCTCGCCGTCGACGATGCCAAGGCCGTGCGCACCCTCGTGCAGAAAACCTTCGCCGTCTACGCCTGCGACGTGAACGAGGCCAGCAACGGGTTCAACGCCCTCTTCCAGATGGAAAAGGGCCTGCCCGACCTGATCCTCCTCGATGTGAACATGCCGATCATGGGCGGCCTCGAGATGCTCACGCTGCTCAAGTCCAAGCCCGCCCTCGCCGCGATTCCCGTGGTCATCCTCGCCTCTCCCGCCGACCACACCGTGAGCGCCCAGCTCGCCGCGCTCGGCATCGCGGGCACGCTGATGAAACCGTTCACCCCGGCCGCGCTCGTGGAGAAAGTCCTCGGCGTCCTGCCACTGAAGCCCGCCGGCCCGTAGCCGCCTGCTATTCCGCTCGCCCTCGCCCGCGCCGGCCCGCAGTCTGCCAAACTCGGCCGTTCCGTGCGCCGGGTTCACATGCCTTTCCACTCTCTGCGGCGCCTCGGCGCCCGTGCCCTCTCCTCGGTCCGCCGCCTCTTCGCGCGGGACCGGACGCCGGAGGAGCGCTACCGCGATTTCAACGGCCGCTACTTTTCCGGTTTCTACGAGCAGGAACGCATGCTGGCCGACAAGCCGCGCATGGAGTTCTACCGCGCCGCGATCCAGCGCCACATCCAGCCCGGCGACCGGGTCGTCGACCTCGGCACCGGCACCGGCATCCTCGCCGCCCTCGCCTCGCGCCGCGGCGCGGCCCAGGTCTACGCGATCGACCACTCGTCGATCCTCGAAACGGCCCGCACCCTGGCGACCGCCAACCGCATCGATCGCGTCGAGTTCGTCGCCACCCATAGCACGGAATTCCACCTCGCCGAACCCGTCGACGTGATCCTCCACGAGCAGATGGGCGACTGCCTCTTCGACGAGGCCATGGTTGCCAATGTCTGCGACCTCCGCGACCGCCTCCTCAAGCCCGGCGGGCTCATCCTGCCGAGCTGTTTCGAGTTCTACTGCGAGCCCATCAAGGTCCGGGACAGCCGCCACGTGCCTTTCATCTGGGAGCTCGAGGTCCACGGCTATGACTACTCCGTGCTGGAGCGCCAGCGCCCGCAGGATCCCGACTATTACCAGGTCCGCAGCAGCGACCTCGCCCTCGTCGAGCACTGCCTCGGCGAGCCCGCGCCCGTCCTCACCCTCGATCTCCACACGGTCAACGAAGCCGACCTGCCGCACGAGATCCGCTTCACGCGCACGGTCATCCATCCCGGACGCCTCGACGGTTACGCCGTCTACTTCCGCGCCCTGGTCGACCGCGACCTCGCGCTCGGCTCCGGTCCGCTCGACCCTGGTCGCGCGCCCCACTGGGGCTTCCGCATTCTGCGCACCGACCGCGACGATTTCGAACGGGGCGACATCATCGACGTCCGCCTGACCGTCGGAAGCTGGTCCGAGGTGGACACCTGGCGATGGTCGCACGTGAAGCGCGCCCGCGCTGATGCCGGGGTGGCACCGGCGTCTTGCCTGCCGACCTGATTTTTCGGCTCGTGAAACCCGGCGCTATTTCCCGGGCGTCCGCACCGTCGGATACGTGATTCCCAGTTGCTCCAGATACGTGTCGTACTTCGACGGATCGTAATAGAACGCCCGCAGCTGCTCGCGGTATTCGGCCATCGTTTTCTTGTTCAGGCTGATCACGGGCTTGTCCTCCGGGCCGATGAGCGGCTGGTATTTGATCTCCTTGGTCTGCTCCTTGTGGAAATAGTCCCACGCGTCCTGCACGAGCGCCGGCTGCGTGAGGAGGTCGACCATGGTCATCGCCATGACCTTCGCGCCGGCGACCACGCCCTTGTGCGCGATGGGCGTGGCCATCGCGATCGCGTTCGCCCAGTTGTGGCCGGGCAGGCCGGGGATGTTGGCCGGATAGCGCAGAACGACGGTGGGCACGTTCCACGAGACATCGCCGATGTCGTCGGAGCCGCCAGTGTTGCGCGCCTCCTCCGCGGCCGGACCCTTGAGCCCCTTGAGCTGGATCGGGAGCCCGATCACCGGGGACTTGAGTTCGCCCTGCAGGGCCTTGGCCAGTTTCTGGTCGGCGTCCGTCCACTGCGGCAGGCCGACGGCCTTGATGTTCTCGTCCATCGCGAGCGCGACGGCCTTGTTGAAATGCCCCGGCCACGCGGAACCCAGCACGCGCGAGGTGAAGCTCGTGTTGGTCATCAGCGCGGCGCCCCGCGCCATCGTGTCGCCGATTTCTCGGAGCCCGACGATGTGCTCGTAGTCGAGCTCGCGAAAATAGTACCACACGCTCGCGTTCATCGGCACGACATTGGGCTGGTCGCCACCGTTGGTGATCACGTAGTGCGAACGCTGCGCGAGGCGGAGGTGCTCGCGGCGGAAATTCCAGCCCACGTCCATCAGCTCGACGGCGTCGAGCGCGCTGCGTCCCTTCCACGGCTGGGCGGCCGCGTGCGCGCTCTCGCCCTTGAACGTGTACTCGACCGACACGAGCCCGGTCCCGGTCGCAGTGCCCCACGTGACCGTGTGGTTGTCCCCGATGTGGCTGAAGAGCGCGACGTCCACATCCTTGAAATATCCCGCGCGGATGAGAAACGCCTTGCCGCCCAGCAACTCCTCCGCGACGCCCGGCCAGAGGCGGATCGTGCCGGGGAGCCTCTCACGTTCCATCAGGCGCTTTACCGCGATCGCCGCCGCGATGTTGAGCGGCTGGCCGGAATTGTGGCCCTCGCCATGACCGGGCGCGCCCTCGATGAGGGGATCGTGGTAGGCCACGCCGGGCTTTTGCGACGCCTGAGGGATGCAGTCGATGTCCGAGCCGAGGGAGATGACCGGCTTGCCCGCGCCCCAGGAGGCCATCCACGCCGTCGGCATGCCGGCAATGCCCCGCTCGATGGTGAAGCCCTCTTTCTCCAAAATGCCCGTCAGGTACTTGGACGTCTCCGTCTCGTGGAAGCCCAGCTCCGCAAAGCTGAACACCATGTCGTTCATCACCTGGATCTGCTTCTTCATCGCGTCGATGTCGCGCGCGACCTGGGCCTTGTACGTCGCCCCGGGGGCTGTCTCGGCAAGCAGTGCGCCGCCCAACGATACCAGTGCCAGGGCCAAAGCCGGCAGCCGGTAACGAAGGCGGGAAATACCGCGGATGTGATTCAGGGGAAAATCGGAGCGCATGGGACGGAAATCGACCGTGGGACTGGGTGGTGGAGGGGAGATGAGTGAAACTGATCAAGAGCACCACGTGTGCCGGGTTCATCCCCACTTCGCGGTTCGCCCGGTTTTCGGCTCGGGGGGCAGACCGCTAGTACCGGCTCATGACCCCGTAAAAGATGAACCACAGCAGCCCGCACAGCAGCGCGATCCCCGTCAACGCGAGCCGCAGAATCACCGCTACGTCCGAGTCGTGGAGCACCCGAAACGACGCCACCAGGATCCCCGCGCTCCCGAGTCCCGCCAACAGCAGGTAGTCGCGCGTACGGCGGCTGACGGCCGGGATTTCCCGCGGGGGCGGCGGTTTGGCCCCGTGCAGCCGCAACTCATGGAGCAGCTCCTCATTGGTCGGAAATCCGTCGCCCTCGGACCGCGCGGGCTTGGCCGGCTTGGGCTTCGAGGGGCGTAAGCGAAAATCGGCCATGACGGAAAGGGGTGCAGCTTGCCTAGCAGAATCCCCGCCCGAGGCCAGTTCGGCTTTTCCGCCTACTTCCCCGGACCTTTGCTTCCCGCCGCCTGGCCGGGGACGAGGCTGTAGATAAAATTGTCCACACTCCGGTTGTTCAGGACCTCGGCGTTGCGCAGCGTGCTGATCTGTTTGAAGCCAAGCCGTTTCACCATGGCCTGCCCGCGGAGGTTTTCCGTCGCGACGCCCACGACGATCCGCCCCACCTGCAGTTGGGTGAACGCATGGGCAAAAACCACCTGGCAGCACTGCGTCATGATCCCCTGCCCGCGCGCCGCCGGCACGAGCCACCAGCCGGGGAAGGCGATGCGCGCCGCCCAGTCGATGCGGTTGTGTCCGATGACCCCGACCAGTTGCCCCATGGACCAGATGCCCGAGGTGTAGGCGCGCGAAGCCGTCCGCTCCCGCAGGGCGGTCGCGATGAATTTTTGCGCGTCCGCCACCTTCACCGTCGCATCCACCCACGGGAGCCACTCGCGCAGCGAGGCGCGGTTCGCCTCGACGACCGCAAACAGCGGCGCCGCGTCCTCCGGCTGCAACAGCCGCAATTCGAGTCCGGGATTGATTTTATGGCGCAGCATGGATCGGAGGAAAGTCCGCCCATGTTGGGCCGCGAAAGCCCCGCGGTGGCAATCGCGGAGTTCGCGCGCCTTTAGCTCCGCACCGGCATCTCCAGCGGAATGATCGCGTGCCGCCGCAGCTCGACGCCGCGGAGAAAGGTCACGATCGCCCGCTCGCCGATCCGATCGGCGGTCAGGAGCTTGTGCAGCGCGTCCACCGCGGGCGTCGGCGCCGCGTCGAGCGCGATCACCACATCGCCCTCGACCAGGCCGGAGCGCGCCGCCGGGCTGTTCGGCTCCAGGCCCGCGACGAGCACCCCCGTGTCCTGCTTGATGTGGTGGTAGCGCGCGACCTTGCGGATCAGCGGGACGTTCTGCCCCGCCAGCCCGATGAAGCTGCGCCGGATGCGCCCGTCCTTGATCAGCCACGCCACGACCCAGCGTGCCGTGTTGCTCGCGATGGCGAAACAGATCCCCTGCGCCGGCCGGATGATTGCGGTGTTCACCCCGATGACCTCGCCGCGCGTGTTGACAAGCGGGCCGCCCGAGTTGCCCGGATTGAGCGCCGCATCCGTCTGGATGACATTGTCGATCAGCCGTCCCGAGGCGCCGCGCAACGACCGCCCGAGTCCGCTCACGATCCCCGCCGTGACGGTCTGCTGGAAGCCCATCGGCGAGCCGATCGCGATGGCGATCTGGCCCGGCCGCACCGCGTCGCTGTCGGCGAGGGTAAGATGGGCAAGTTCGTCCGCACTCACGCGGATCACCGCGAGGTCGGTGTCGGGATCGTCGCCGATCAGGTCCGCCGCGAGCTTGCGCCCGTCGGCGAGGAACACCTTCAGCTCGCGCGCGCCGTGCACGACGTGGCTGTTGGTCAGGATGTAGCCGTCAGGGGAGATGAAGAAACCCGAGCCGGAGCCGCCCGGCGCTTTGTTGCCCTGCACCTCGATGTGCACCACGGCGGGATGCGCGGCGGCGACCGCGCCCGACACGGCCGAAGAGTAGGCGTCGATCAGCGTTTCGTCCGCCGGTCCGCCGGAAACGTGTGAAGCAAAGGAAACCATGATGCCGCGGAATGAGGCCAAAATACCCTCCGGCGCAAATCGCCCGCTCCGGCGTGAAAAACTGCGCGCCGATGTCACATTCCGCTGAGCTGCCTCGTTTCATAGGCAAGCCCGCGTCCTGCGGACCCGAAAAACCATCCTCCTCCCATGCAACCACGCCTGAACTATTTCGCCGCCGACCCGGCCTCCATCCACGCCCTCCGCGCCGTCGAAGCCCACCTGCGCGCCGGCGCCTTGGAGCACTCGCTCTACGAACTCGTGAAGCTCCGCGCCTCGCAGATCAACGGGTGCGCCTTCTGCATCGACATGCACACGCGCGACGCCCGCACGCACGGCGAGACCGAGCAGCGCCTCTACCTCCTCTCTGCCTGGCGCGAGTCGCCGCTCTACACCGACCGCGAGCGCGCCGCGCTGGAATGGACCGAGGCCCTTACCCTGATCGCCGAGACCCGCGCCTCCGACGACGCCTACGCCACCGTGCGCGCACAGTTCAACGACCAGGAACTCGTCCAGCTCACTCTCCTCATCGGCACCATCAACGCATGGAACCGCCTCGCCATCGGCTTCCGCTCCGTGCATCCCGTGCCGGCAACCACCGCCGCATGACCGAACCCGCGTCCAGTCCCGAGTCCACCACGCTGTTTGAGCAGCACCGCGAGTTTCTCCGGTCGCTCGCCTACCGCTTGCTGGGCACGGCCTCGGATGCGGATGACATCGTGCAGGAGACCTATCTCCGCTGGGCGAAGGCCGACCGCAGCACGATCACCGAGCCGCGGGCATATCTCGCTCGGATCGCCACGCGTCTCTGCCTCGATCACCTGAAATCCGCCCGCGTCCGCCGTGAGACCTACGTCGGCCAGTGGCTCCCCGAGCCGGTGGTGCAGGCCGCCGGCTTCACCGAGCAGCCTGCGGGCGACCTGGCGCACGACATTTCCTACGCCCTCATGCTGGCGCTCGAACGGCTCTCACCGCTCGAGCGCGCCACGTTCCTGCTCCACGACGTATTCGGCCTTCCGTTCGACGAGATTGCCGAAACGCTCCACCGCTCGCCGGCGACGTGCCGCCAGCTCGCCACCCGCGCCCGCGGTCACGTGCGCGCGGCCCGCCCGCGCTTCACCGTTCCGGATACCGACAGCGAGCGCATCGCCGCGCTCTTCATGCAGGCGGCGCAAACGGGTGATGTCGGCGCGCTCAGCGGTCTGCTTGCCCACGATGCCATCGTCTACTCCGATGGCGGCAGCTTCGCCCGCGCCGCGCGCCGCCCGATCCTCGGCGTTGACCGCATCACGCGCTTCTTCGCCGGCCTCGCCGCCCGCCATGGCCCGGCGAAATATCTTCAACCGACCCCCATCAACGGACAGCCCGGTTTTGTCAAAGGCGACGGCACCACGCTCACCGACGCCTACGCCTTCGAGATCGGTCACGGCGTGATCGTCGCCCTCTACATCGTGCGCAATCCGGAAAAGCTCCGCCATCTTGCTGCCCGCCTCGGGTCCCCTTTCCGCTCAGCGCCGCCGGAGGTTTGACGCACGCTGCGCTTCAGGCCTGAGATCCCCGGACGCCCATGCCCCAGTACATCGCCTTCCTCCGCGGCATCAACCTCGGCAAACGCCGCCCCAAGATGACGCACGTCGCCGCGCTCTTCGAGGCGCTGAAGTTCACCGAGGTCGAAACCTTCATCGCCAGCGGCAATGTGATCTTCTCCGCCCGCAGCGCCGACC
>JAPLTR010000187.1 GCA_026398065.1 Verrucomicrobiota bacterium
GTCATGGGTATCTCGTTCGCGATGGAGGGTGCCCGGCCCATACTGCGCATCCGCGCGCAAGCGGCCGTCTACGTGGCCCGGGTCAACGCCGACGACCCGGAGCACCCGGACGCGTGGCTGCGCCAGTCAGTGGAGCTCGCACCAGCCGACCCAATTGAGGTTCGTGACGGGCGTTACTCGATTCCCGCAGGCAAACACGGGCGCTGGTGGATCCGCGGGATGAAGCGGGATGCCCGCTGGCAGGTGACGGTTGTGCTCGAAAACACGGCTCGCCCGGAGCCGGGACGCGTCGCTTCGGAGAGCGCCCATCTCTTCCAGGTGGGCTTCGAGGTCGAGGCCGTGGGCGAGAGCCGTATCGCTCCGCGCCACAGCCTCAGAACCAACGCCGACGACGAAGATGGTCGGATCAATGACCTGATCTACCGCGAGGCGGAGGAGTGGGCGGTCGGCCACACCTGCGCTGCTAGCTGGCAGGTCCGCGAGGGCTGTCACGTCGTCGCCTCGACGTGGATTCCCGAGCAGGTCGTGAGTGCCATGTCGGCCGATGGTCACGAGGTGTTCCGCGAAGAGGCCGCGACACGCACGTGGGAGTCGGGAACGTGCTTCGATGCGGGCACGCTCGCGCGGGCGCCCGACGGCGCGACCCTGGGGCGTCTACTCGACGCCGTGCCGGCGGCGTATGAGCGTTGGCAGCGAGACGTTGCCACCAGCATCGAAGCCGAAGCGAGGCGCAACGCGCTGACGCCCTCCATGACGAAGCAGGCGCGCGAGAACCTGAACGGCGCCGCCGCCGTCACGGCTCGCATCCGTGACGGCATCGCACTCCTCGCGGATCCTGCGAACCACGCGGTTCGACGCGCGTTTCAGCTCGCGCAACACGCGATGCTGCTCCAGCGCCAGTGGGGCGACAACAACCCACAGGCGAAGCTTTCGTGGAGGCCCTTTCAGCTCGCGTTTCAGCTACTCACGTTGCGCGGCATCGCAGTGCCGCGGGAGGCCGACGGCACGCTGAACCCCGACCGCAACGTGATGGATCTGCTGTGGTTTCCGACGGGCGGCGGCAAGACGGAGGCGTATCTCGCGCTGACTGCGTTCACGCTGATTCTTCGTCGGCTGCGGGTGGACAATCCCGACGACGGCGCCGGGGTCGCCGTGCTGATGCGGTACACCCTGCGGCTGCTCACGGTGCAGCAGTTCGAGCGTGCGTCGCGCCTTGTACTTGCTTGCGAGTACCTGCGCCGGGAAGGGCACAAAGGAGGCGACGCGAGCCTCGGCACCGTACCGTTCTCGATCGGGTTATGGGTGGGCAACAAGGCCACTCCTGGGAGGGTGGCCGACGCACGCGCCGACAAGCAGGAGTTCTTGAAAGCTCAACAGCTTGCGCGCTGCCCCGCATGCAATGGCAAGTCGCTCGCGTGGGACGTCGACAAAAGGAGCCCCCAGTTTCTGGTCGCGTGCCGCGACGCGAAGTGCCCGCTGCGGGGCGCCACGCTGCCAATCTACACCATCGACGAGGACCTCTACCTGTCGCAGCCGGGGCTCGTGATCGGCACCATCGACAAGTTCGCGCAGATCGTCCGAAGCCACCACACGCACCGGCTGCTTGATGGTCCCGGCGGGCCGCCGGAACTGATCATTCAGGACGAGCTGCATCTCATCTCGGGCCCCCTCGGGACGGTGGCCGGTGTCTATGAGGT
>JAPLTR010000543.1 GCA_026398065.1 Verrucomicrobiota bacterium
GGCCGTCGACACCGATCACGACGGCCTCTCCGATTCCCTCGAAACGGCCGGGTGCACCTCGCCCACCAACCCCGACACCGACGGCGACGGCCTCAGCGACGCCGCCGAGGTCGCGCTCGCGAGCCTGGGCTTCGACTGGCAGGTCGCCCAGCCTGCGATGGTGACCGCCTACCTGAACAGCACGGGGCTCGCCACCCAAGCGCAGGTGACCGCGAGCCGCACCGCCGGCCAGAACGATGTGACCAGCAGCCCGGCCACCTACAGCCTCTACAGCCTCTCTCAGTTGCAAAACCTTCAGGTCGGCACGCCGGTGATCACCAAGGACGCCGTGTCCGGAAAATGGAAGCTCACGATCGGGCTGCAGAAATCGACCGACCTGACCAACTACTCCGACTTCGCGTTTGTTTCCGCAAATACATCGGTGAACAGCTCCGGCCAGATCGAGTTCCTCTTCACGGTCCCCGAGACCAACGCGTTCTTCCGCGTCTCCAGCAACTAAGCGCGACGTCAGCGCCAAGGGTCCCCGGCCACCCAGCCGACCGGTTCTCCCGCTGATCCCAAAACCAATGCCACTCATATCACGTGCATCCTGGAAATCGCGCTGGCTCGGTCTCGCCCTGACGGCGACGGCGGCCGCGCAACCGCTCATGGCGGGCACCGTCACGTCCACCGGCACTCCGGTCGGGTTTGTGAATCTCCCCACCCTCGCCAGTTCCGATGCGCTCATCTCGCCGTGCTTTACGCGTCCGAGCGCCTATTCCGGTTCGGTGGGCAGTGTGAGCGGTGCGGTGATCACGGCGGCGGCCAATCCCGCCTGGGCGGTGAATGCGTGGGTCCGGTCCCTCCCCGGCCAGCCCGAAAGCTACTACGTGCAATTCAAGAGCGGCAGCGCCAACGGCCGGTTCTACACCGTGGTTTCCAACACCGCGCAGACCGTCACGGTCGACTGGAATGGCGAGACACCGGCCGCCGCGGCCAACGACAAATTCGTCATCATCCCCTACTGGACGCTCGGCACCCTCTACCCCGCCACGGAAGCGGGCACGGGGTTCACCGCGTCTTCCAGCGAGTCGAATCGCGGCACGGAAATTCTTCTCCCGCGTCCGGCGGCCACCGGCATCAACCTCGCGGCCAACGGGACCTACTACTTCCTGAGCGGAGCCTGGCGCAAGTCGGGCGAATCCGTGTCCACCTCTTACGACGGGACCGTCGTACCGCCCGATTCCTATCTCATCCAGCGGAACAAGACGTCCGCCACCACCGTTTCGATCTACGGCCGGGTCCCCACCGGGATCGTCAGCGCCGTGCTCAGCGCCCAGGGCGGCACCGTGCGCCAGGACAATGCGGTGGCCCTCGCCTTTCCGGTGCCGGTAACCCTGAACGGCAGCAACCTGCAGGGATCCGGCGCGTTTCGCGCGTCGACCTCGCCGCTGCTCCACACGGATGAACTCTACGTGTTCGACAACACGGCGACCGGGGTGAAGAAGGCGGCGAGCGCCATCTACTATTACTACAACAGCGCCTGGCGAAAAGTCGGCGCCCCGGTCACGAGCGATTTTGGCGCGACGGCCGTGTTCGTTCCGGGCACGGGCGTGATGGTCCGCAAAAGCGGCACCGGCTCCACCGCCGCGACGGCGTATTGGACGTACACCTCCCCGATCAACCCGTGACCGCCCATTTTTTGATGAGAACCGTCACCTTAAAATCATGGGTAGTTCTCTGCCTGCTCCCGCTTTTCGCGGTGGCGGCCAAAGGGGAAACCGTGGGCATCGTGCTCACGGCCGCCGGCCTCGCAAACTCCTCCGGCACCGCGTTGCCCGACAATCGCCTGATCCAGCTGATCGCGAACACCGCCGGGCAGACCCACGGTTCGCCCACGGTCACTTCTTTCGTGTCCGGCTCCGACGTCGTGCTGGCCTCCTTTGCCCTGAACTCGTCGACCACCGGCGTCACCGGGTCGTTCCAGATCTACCTGACGGTCGACCGGAGCGCCTTTGCGGGGCTGAATTCCGGCGCACCGCTCTTGCTGCGGTGGTATGACATCCCTTACTCCGTCGGGCAGACGGCGCCCGGGGCCACCACCTACGGCCAGTTCACGACCAGCGTCGTCGTCGATGGCGCGACCTCGGGTTGGACGCTGGACCTCGACGGCAACCACGCTTCGCTCAATTTCATCACCACCTCCAACGGCGGGTCGCAATCGGACACGCTGGGCCGCGCCACGATCACCGTCCTGCCCGATGCCCCGACCGTCAGCGGCGTCAGCCCCGCGAGCGGCCCGTCCGCCGGCGGCTCGACGGTCTCGCTCACCGGCACCAACTTTACGGGCGCGACCGGCGTCTCCTTCGGCGGCACGGCCGGCACCAGCATCACGGTCAACAGCGCGACCTCGCTCACCGTCACCTCGCCCGCCGCCTCGGCCGGCACGGTCGACATCACGGTCACGACCTCCGGCGGCACCAGTGCGACCAGCGCCTCGGATCGCTTCACCTTTGTAGCCGCGCCGACGATCGCTTCGCTCAGCCCTACGTCCGGCCTCCCCGCCGGCGGCACCAGCGTCACCCTCACGGGCACCAATCTCACCGGCGCCACCGCGGTGAACTTCGGCACCACCACCGCGACGGCCTACACGGTCGATAGCGCCACGTCCATCACCGCGACCTCGCCCGCCGGCAGCGCCGGCAGCGTGAATGTCACAGTCACGACCGTCGGCGGCACCAGCGCGGGCAGCCCCTTCACCTACATCGTCGCCCCCAC
>JAPLTR010000640.1 GCA_026398065.1 Verrucomicrobiota bacterium
ACCCACTATATGATTCCGGATGAAAGCGCGGTTTATTTCTGTGTCTTACATTTTCCATCGTCTCCCCTAACGGCTTGTTTCCTCCCCTCCGCCGGGCATCGTCGGCGGCAACCTCATGCCCCCTCCCTGCCCTTGCGCCCGCCACGGTTTCGCGCTCCGCCGTTTCACCGCGGTTCTCCTCGCGGTCATGCTGCTTGCTCCGCTTGCGCGCCTCCGCGCTGCGGACGCCGAGATTTCGCCTGAGGAGGTCCGCCTCGGGCACCGCGCCCGCACCCTCCTCGCCAAGCCCCGCGCCGGCACCGCCCTGCCCGCTGACACCGCCACCACCTCCGAGACCTCCGCGCACCTTCGCCTCGTCCGCTCCCATCCGCGCCTCGGCGGCCTCCGCACCCTCGAATCCGACGGCTCCGAAGATATCCTCGAAACGGTCAAACGTCTCGCCGCCACCGGCCTGTACGACTACGTCGAGCCCGACTATCTCCGCACCACCACCGTCGTCCCCAACGACCCCAGTTTCGACGCGTCCCAATGGTCGCTCAACAACACCGGTCAGGACGGCGGCACCGCTGGCGCCGACATCCGTGCCCCCGCCGCCTGGGAGATTCTCCATGACGCCCCCGATGTGATCGTCGCCGTCATCGACACCGGCCTCTTCTACACTCACGAGGACATCGTTGGCAACGTCCTCGTGAACACCGCCGAATTCAGCGGTCGCGCCGGCGTCGACGACGACAACAACGGCTACCTCGACGACATCCTCGGCATCAACACCACAGCGGCCAAGACCTCGATCGCCGGCGGGGACCCGTTCGACGTCGACGGCCACGGCTCCCATGTCGCCGGCATCATCGGCGCCACCGGTAACAACGGCAAGGGCATCACCGGTGTCGCCTGGAAGACCAAGATCCTCCCCCTCAAGTTCATCAGCAAGACCACCGGCTCCGTCTCGGGCTCCGTGGCCTGCATCGACTACGCCATCAGCCGCGGCGCCAACGTGATCAACGGCAGCTACGGCTCGACCACGTTCTCGCAGGCGGAGTTCGACGCCCTCAAGCGCGCCCGCGACGCCGGCATCATCTTCGTCGCCGCCGCCGGCAACGACGGCCAGGAGATCAGCTCCCAGCCCGAGTACCCCGCCGCCTACCCCCGCTCCAACATCGTGGCCGTCGCCGCCACCAACCGGCAGGACAAGATCGCCAGCTACTCCACCTACGGCTCCGGCCTCGTCGAGCTCGCCGCCCCCGGCTCCTCCATCTACTCCCTCGGCATCTCGAGCAACACCGCCTACGTCGCCCTCAGCGGCACCTCGATGGCCGCGCCCCACGTCACCGGCGCCCTCGCCCTCCTGAAACAAAAATTCCCCACCGACAACTACCGCGCCCTCATCAACCGCCTCCTCTCCTCCGTCGACGAGCTCCCCGCCCTCAACCACACCGTCCACACCAACGGCCGCCTCAACCTCGCCCGCGCCCTCGCCTCCACCAGCAACCGCCCGTTCAACGACGACTTCGCCCGCCGCGCCACCATCACCGGCACGACCAACAACGTCCGCGGCTCCAACCAGTTTGCGACCCTCGAGGCGGGCGAACCCGACCACGGCGTCCCTGGCACCACCGGTTCGCTCTGGTGGACGTGGACCGCCCCCGCCGGCGCCGGCAAACTCCTCCTCACGACCGCCGGCAGCGGCCTCGACACCGTCCTCGCGGTCTACACCGGCGACACCCTCGCGACCCTGAAACGCGTCGCCTTCAACGACGACGCCGCGGCCGGCTCGACGGCCAGCAGCCTCACCTTCGACGTCACGCCCGGGACCGCCTACACGATCGCCGTCGCCGGGAAGAACGGGGCCGAGGGCCTCGTGACCTTCCGGCTCGGCGTCCTCGCCGCCAACGACGCCTTCGCCAACGCCCAGGTCCTCACCGGCTCCGCCGCCGTCGCCGAGGGCAACAATGCCAACGCCACCCGCGAGACCGGCGATCCGACGCTCTCCCGCGCGGCCAAGGGCCTGACGCTCTGGTACAAGTGGGTCGCCCCCGCCACCCGTCGGTATCAGGTTTCTGCTTACGGCACGTCCACCGATCCCATCGTCGGCGTCTACACCGGATCCGGCCTCGGCGCGCTCACCCAGGTCGCGCTCGACGACGACTCCGGCCCCGGCCTCGACTCCCTTGTCACCCTGAGCGCCACCGCCGGTGTCACCTACGACATCTGCGTCGACACCGCCTCGGGCGCCGGCGGCAATTTCACCCTCAGCATCGCCGATTCCGAGTGGCAGTACGTCACCGAATATTCGCTCTTCTCCGCCCCCGCGGTCGGTCCCGATGGCACGGTCTATTTCGGCGACGAGAACGGCTACATCCACGCCGTCAACGCCAGCGGCACCCGCAAGTGGCGCTACACCGCCACCAGCGGCTACATGGAGTCCGGCGCCATCGCCGTCGCGCCCGACGGCACCCTGTACTGCGGCGACGACACCGGCCTCCTCTACGCCCTCACCCCCGGCGCGACCGGCGCCACCCTGAAATGGAAGTATCAGGCCGGCGACTACATCTGGACCGCCCCCGCCCTCGCCGCCGACGGCACCATCTACGTCAAGACCGACGACGGCCAGCTCTCCGCCGTCAACCCCGACGGCACCCTCCGCTGGAAATTCGCCGTCCATGGCGACACCTACAGCTCGCCCGTCGTCGCCGCCGACGGCACCATCTACATCTCCTCCGACGACAACGGGCTCTACGCCGTCAATCCCGATGGCACCAAGAAGTGGCGCGCCGAGCTCGGCGCCTCCTGCTACGCCTCGCCCGCCCTCGGCGCCGACGGCACCATCTACCTCGGCAACTACGACGGCCGCTTCTTCGCCCTCCGCGCCGACGGCACCGAACGATGGCACTTCGACACCGGCTCGCCGCTCTCCTCCTCCGCCGCCCTTGACGCCCGCGGCTTCGTCTATTTCGGGAGCTACGACAACAAGCTCTACGCGCTCAACGCCACCACCGGCGCCAAGCAGTGGGAGTTCGCCACCGGCGACACCATCCGCGGCACCTGCCCGCTCGTCGCCGACGACGGCGCGATCTACGTCGGCAGCGCCAACGGCCTCGTGTACGCGCTCGAGCCCGACGGCAAACTCCGCCGCACCTTCGCCACCTCCGGCCTGATCTACGCCGCTCCCGTGCTCGCCGCCGGTCGCCTCTACGTTCCGTCCGGGGATGCCAAGCTCTACGCCTTCCAGATCGGCGCCAATCTCGCGCGCTCCCCCTGGCCGATGCACCGCCAGAATCTCCGCCGCCTCGGCCGCAGCGAGGATCTCGCCGGCTTCCCCACCATCGCCACCCAGCCCACCGCGCCCGCCTCCGTCACCGCCGGCACACCGGTCAGCCTCTCCGTCGCCGCCACCGCCAACGGCGGCCTTCTCACCTACCAGTGGCTGTTCAACAACGTCGCGGTCGCCGGCGCCACCTCGTCGACCCTCGCGCTCGCCTCCGCCCAGACCTCCGACGCCGGCACCTATCAGGCCGTCGTCACCGGTCCGGGTGGCAGCATCGTCAGCACCCGGGTAACCCTCAGCATCACCTCCACCGTCAGCAACGCCGCCCGGCTCACCAACCTCGCGGTCCGCACCACCGCCGGCGCCGGGGACAAGCTCCTCACCGTCGGCCTCGCCGTCGGCGGCTTCGGCACCACGGGCAACAAGCCCTTCCTCCTCCGCGCCGTCGGCCCGACCCTCGGCGCCTTCGGCGTCCCGGGCGTCCTCGCCGACCCCAAGCTCACCCTCTTCTCCGGCACGACGCAGCTCGACACCAACGACAACTGGTCGGGCGACGCCGCCGTGGCCGCGATCGCGCCGCAGCTCGGCGCCTTCGCCCTCGCCGGACCCACGAGCAAGGACGCCGCCCTTCTCACCAGCCGCCCGGCCGGGTCCTATACGGTTCAGATCACCGCCGCCACCGGCGACGCCGGCATTGCGCTCGCCGAAATCTACGACGCCACTCCGGCCACCAGCTTCACCGCCACGACGCCGCGCCTGATCAACGTCTCCGCCCGGATGAACGTCACGACCGGTGAAGGCACCCTGATCGCCGGGTTGGTCATCGCCGGCAACGCGCCGAAAACCGTGCTCATCCGCGGTATCGGCCCCACCTTGTCGGTCTTTGGTGTCGCCGGCGTGCTGGCGGATCC
>JAPLTR010000474.1 GCA_026398065.1 Verrucomicrobiota bacterium
AGCTCGCCACCCTACAGACGACCTTTACCCAGAACGTCCTGAAGGAGCGCGACGCCTCCGCGGTCCTCGTCGCCACGCGCGAGGAGCTCGCCGGCCTCGACGACAACGCGATCAACGCCGCGGCCGCCGCCGCCAAGGCCGCGGGCAAGGAGGGCCAGTTCCTCGTCGCCCTGCAGAACACCACCGGCCAGCCCCCGCTCGCCAATCTGAAAAATCGCGCTGTCCGCGAGCGCCTCATGGCGGCCTCGCTCGCCCGCGGCAGCCATGGCGGCCCCTTCGACAACCGCGCCGTCGTCTCCGCCATCGCCACCAAGCGCGCCGAGCGCGCCGCGCTGCTCGGTTTCCCCCATCACGCCGCCTACCAGCTCGGCGAGCAGACCATCGGCACCGTCGACGTGCTGAACCAGCTCCTCGCCCAGCTCGCCCCCCGCGCCATCGCCAACGCCCGTCGCGAGGCCGCCGACCTTCAGGCCCTCGTCGATGCGGAGAAAGGCGGCTTCACCGTCGCCGCCGGGGACTGGGAGCTCTATTCCGAAAAAGTCCGCCAGGCCCGCTATGCCTTCGACGGCGAACAGCTCCGGCCGTACTTTGAAATGAACCGCGTCGTGACCGACGGCGTGTTCTATGCCGCGACCCGCCTCTACGGCATCACGTTCAAGGAGCGCACCGATCTGCCCGTCTACGAGCCGAGCGTGCGCACCTTCGATGTCTTCAACGCCGACGGTTCGCCGCTCGCGATCTTCATCTTGGACTACTACGCGCGGCCCAACAAAAACGGCGGCGCGTGGGCCAGCGCCTACGTCCCGCAGAGCGGTCTGCTCGGCACGCGGCCCGTCATCGCCAACCACCTCAACATCCCGAAGCCGCCGGCCGGCCAGCCGACGCTGATGACCTTCGACGAGGTCAACACCGCATTCCACGAGTTCGGCCACGCGCTGCACGGGAACGAGATGTGGATGGTCTGGCCCGACATCCTTAAAAATTACGCGAAGCACTATCAGACGGGCGCCCCGCTGCCCGCCGACCTGCTCGCCAAGGTGATGGCCGCGCGCAATTTCAACCAGGGTTTCAAGACCACCGAGTACCTCTCCGCCACGCTGCTCGACCAGGCCTGGCACCAGATCGGCGCCAAGGACGTGCCCGGCCCCGACGGGGTCCTCGCGTTCGAGGCGGCCGCGCTGAAGAAGTACGGTGTGGATTTCGCGCCCGTGCCGCCGCGCTACCGCACGACGTATTTCTCCCACACGTTCGCGGGCGGCTATTCGGCCGGGTACTATTCGTACATCTGGAGCGAGGTGCTCGATGCCGACACCGTCGACTGGTTCAAGGCCCACGGCGGCCTGACCCGCGCCAATGGCGACCGCTTCCGCGCCCTGCTGCTTTCCCGCGGCGGCAGCGCCGACGCCCTGCAGCTCTTCCGCGACTTTACCGGCGGCGCCCCCGAACTCGGCCCGCTCCTGAAGCGCCGCGGACTGGAGTAGGAGCACGACGCCCCAGTCCGGCGAGGGCGCGAGGCGCCCTCCCGGCCTAGTTCGACGCCGACGCCCGCCGCAGGCCCTCCTGCGCCGCCTGATCACCCGGGGTCAACCGCAGCGCCGCGTTGAAGCATTCCGCCGCCTCCGCCTTCCGCCCCAGCTCCAAGAGGAGGTTGCCGAGATTTATCCGGGGTTCCGTCAGGCCGGGGCTGAGCCGGATCGCCTCCTGCAGACTCGTGATCGCCTCGTCCAGCTGACCGAGCCGGCCGAGTGCGATGGCGAGATTGTTGCGGGTCTCCCACGCTTCCGGCGCCAGCCGCAAGGCCGCCCGGTAGTGCGCCACCGCCGCCCGAAAATATCGGGACCCGAACAGCGCGTCGCCTTTGCGCCTCGCCCACCGCGCCATTTCCGCATTGTCCAAGATGTTGTTCCGCGTCGGAATCGGGACCTCGCCCAGAGGCTGCGGAATGAGGCGCACGTGCAGGCCGTCCGCCTCGGTGCGAAACGACGCGACATGCTGTTGCGCCCCAAGATCAAACCAGGTCTCGACGAGCCGGGTCGGATGCCGGGCCTGGATGTGCCATTCTGTCTGGAAGCGCAGCTCGCGCTCCACCAGCGCAGGATCGCTGAACAACAGGAATGAAACCGACCGCAGGTAGACCGGGTTGACCTCGAGCAAGTCAGACATCACCACATACGTATGCGACACATTGGTCTGAAGTATCTCCGCGCGCACCTGCTCGTAGTTTCGCTTCACTTCGCCTGACAGACGCAGCACGGGCCATTGCACCGCGACGATCGCGACCAGCAGTCCTCCCGGCACGCACCACGCCAGCCGTCCACCCTGGCCCCGTGCATCCACGATCGCAGGCCACTTCAATCGCAGGAGAAACCAGACCCCGACAAAAGCCGCGGAAAACGTAAACGGGCTGTAGAACGCCAGAATCCGCTGCGGCCACCAGGGCAGCACCTTCTCCAGACTCGGGGTGAGCAGATACATGAGCCCGACCAGGGTGTCCAACACCGCCAGCGCCCGGATCTGGGGTGACTTTTTGGCCAGCACCACCACGAAGGGCGAGATGACGAATCCGACCAGATGGACGACTCCGAGCACCAGAAAATATCCGTCAAGCCCCGCGAACGACTCGCCGAAAAGGTACTTGGCGACCGCCGCATCCACCGTAAAGAGACTCTGGATCCGCTCCAGCACCTGCCCCGCATGCAGGGTCTGCAACGAAGTGGCGAGCGCCTCGCTCGCCTCCTCACGCGGGCTGTCACGGCTGATGATAAATCCGAGCACCAGCAATCCGACCATCAGTCCGGCGCTTTCGCGGCGGCGGCGCGGCACCAGGGCGAACCGAAAGCCGGCGAGCACGAGGGCAAACGGGAGGGCAAACGGGTGGCTGACCAGGCTCGTGAGCGCCAGTGCCGGGACGAGCAGTCCCGCATGGGGCACATCCGCCTCGCCGGTTTCCCGGAGGGTGAGGTAGACCGCCACCACCAGCAGAGTCGCCGCCAGCGAACACGGCAGCGGCCCGCCCCAAAGAAACTGCCCCTCCCAAAACGCCAGCGCCCCGGCCACGATGCCGACGCTTGCGACCCATGGCTGAGGGACCAACCGCTCGATCAGGCGCCAGAGCACCGTGCACAGCACCCCGGCCTGCACCAGATAAAATACCATGACCTGCGCCGGCGCGCCGAGGCCCAAGGCTGACATAAACCGAGAGGCCACGAGATGCAGGATATAGGTGAACTGCAGCACCTCGTAGTGAAACGCCCCGAACGACTGCCGGGCCGGATACGTATCCAGCCCCACAAACGCCACCAGGTCATGGAACGGCAGCCAGGGCCCGAGCAGTATCGCCGGCAGCGTGACCGCCAGGAGTGCCGCCAGTCCAAAGCGGGACTGGGGCTTCGAGAAGAGGCGGCGCAAAGGATCAAAGCTCATGGATATGCCCGATGAGGCGAGGGGCATTTCGCCCCGCCTTACAAGTCCGATCTGCCGCTTTCAGCGTCGCCCGCCGCCTGACATCGGAAAAAATCATCGCGCCGGCTTCCCCAGCAACCCCGACGCCTTCATCCAATCCCCCACGCGGTCCGGCCATGAGGTAACGTCGGCGGCGGTGCGGCGCAGGCCGTAGCCGTGGCCGCCCTTCGGGTAGAGGTGCATCTCCGCCGGCACCTTCGCGTTCTTCAGCGCGAGGTAGTAAAAAAGCCCCGTCTCCACCCGCACCGAGTCGTCCTCCGTCTGAGCGATGAAGGTCGGCGGCGTGTTCGTCGCGCTCACCGCCAGCTCCGGCGCGATCGCGTCGTTCTTCTCCTTCACCGTGAGGTAGGCCGGATAGATCAGCACCGTGAAATCCGGCCGGCAGCTCACCTGGTCGGCCGCGTCGACCGCCTCGTAGGTGCGCGTCGCGTGAGTGTTGCTCAACACCGCCGCGAGGTGGCCGCCCGCCGAAAAACCGAGCACCCCGATGCGCTGTGGATCGATGCCATAGTCGGTCGCGTGCTGGCGCACCAACCCGAGCGCCCGCTGCGCGTCCTGCAGCGGCGCGGCGTGCTTTTCCAGCCCCTCCCGCCGCGGCACGCGGTACTTGAGCAGAATGCCGGTGACGCCGATCGAGTTCAGCCACTCGCAGATTTCGGCCCCCTCGAGGTCCAGCGCGAGGATGTTGTAGCCACCGCCCGGACACACGAGCACCGCCGCACCGGTGTTCTTGCCCGCCGGGGGCGAGTAGACCGTGAGAGTGGGCTTGACGACGTTGCCCAGGCGCACGACCCGTTTGCCAGCGACCAGGTTGCCGTCCGGCTTCGTCGTGTCCGCCTCCGGTGGATATTCCTTGGTCTCGCCCGGCGCCCTCTGCGGCCAGAGTGCCAGCGGCGTCGGCTCGGCGGCAAGGCCCGAGCAGGCGAGGACGAGGGCGGCGATGACCGGGGCGGGGCGCAACTTCATCCCGACATCAAAGGCGCGCACCGCGCCCGGATCAACCGCCATGTTCCCGGCGGCTCACTGCAGGAGCAGCCGCAGCGCCTCCTGCTGCCGCGCGTTGTCGCCGGGCAGGCTGTCCCGGATGAACTGCAGGGCGACCAGCGAGGCGTGCTGCTCCGTCTGGATCTCGCGGAGGGCCGCCACCTGCGGCGCGGAGAGCACCGCCTGCGATTCCGCGAGCGCCGCCGGGCTCACCTTCGCGGCCGAGGTCTCCGACTGGAGACGCGCCAGCACGGCCGGTGCGCCCGCGTCGACGACCAGGGCCGCCGGGGCGGTCGTCCCGGCGTTCGCCGGCGCATGGGCCGCGAGGATGCGCACCAGCGCGTCCGCCTGGGCGGGGGCGAGCGGGGTGCCGGAGTAGCTCAGGCGCTGCTCCAGCTGCGCGACCACCGCGCGCTGCGGCTGGGTCTGCTCGTAGTCGCGATAGACGGCGTAGCGGTCGCTGCCGAGCGACGCCCGGATGGCCTCCTCCACCTTGGCGCGCGCCGCGCTGACGCTGGCGTTGACGAGGCCCGCGGGCAGCGGCCCGCCCGGCTGCGTCTCCGCCACCGCGACGACCTCCAGCGCGACATTCTCCTTTTCCGTGAGCAGCCGCTTGAAGGTCGCCAGTTCGTCCGGGCCGAGCGCGAGGCGGCGGAACAGCCCGGCAAAACGC
>JAPLTR010000743.1 GCA_026398065.1 Verrucomicrobiota bacterium
GATGGAACGAGCTCACCACTGGCATCAGTTCGTGGATGCGATTCTTGGGAAGGACAAAGCGCAGGCCAATTTTGATTACGCCGGCCCCCTCACCGAAGCGGTCTTGTTAGGGAGCGTGGCCACCCGTTTTCCCCACACCACCCTGCAGTGGAATGCGCGCAAGCTCACCTTCGATGTCAAAGAGGCGAATCCATTCGTGCGACGCACCTACCGTAAGGGTTGGGATGTGGCGGGACTGTGACGGTGCGCCCGCGTCGCGGGCTTGAATCTGTCAAAAACGGGCGCGACTAATATCGCGCCCGTTTTTGTTTATGCACCACGCCCACATCCCCTCGCTTCCATGGGAGGAGCAGCACTCCCCCGGGAAGAAATTTCACTCGTACTGCCGCAACGTGTCGCTCGCGATGGGCGGCATCCGCAACGGGGGCCTCTGGGCCGGCGGCCATCCCTTCGATGTCCAGATCCGCCGCATCCCGCCCGGTGCCGCCATCTGTCCGTTTCACTCGCACCTCGCGCAGTGGGAGATCTTCGTCGTGCAGTCCGGCAACGGCACTGTCCGAGCCGGCTCCGAAACGCACATGGTCAAGACCGGCGAGGTCTTCGTCCATCCCCCCGGTGAGCCCCACCAACTCACCAATACCGGCTCCACCGATCTCGAAGTGCTCATCGTCGCCGACAATCCCCAGCTCGACGGGTGCCACTATCCCGATTCCAACAAGTGGGCGCTCCGCCCCGGAAAAATCTTCCGCCTGACCGAGGTCGGTTATTTCGATGGCGAAGAAGTCCCCATCGCAGGCGCACCACCTCCCCCGCCGGCCCCGTTTCCCACCTTCCCCGCCGCGCCCGCCCTCGCGCCCTTCGCCCAGCGCAAGGCTCATCCCGACGCCCTGACCTGGGATGATTGGTCGTCGCCCAAAAAGAAATACCGCGCCTCCTTCAAACAGCTTTCCGATGCCGTCGGCGCCAAGCGCAACACCCCCACCGGCCTCGGCGGTCACCCCTTCGACCTCGAGCTCGGCAAAGTCCCCGCCGGCTACAGCGGCTGCCCATTGCACAGCCATTCCGCGCAATGGGAGTTCTATATCTTCCTGTCCGGCACCGCGACCGTCCGCACGCTCGCCGGCACCACCGTCGTCCAGGCGGGCGATGCTGTGCTTCACCCGCCCGGCGAAGCCCACCAGTTCACCAACACCGGCCCCGACGACGTGCTCTACTGGCTCATCGGCGACAACCCGGCACATGACGTCTGTTACTACCCCGATTCCAACAAGTGGGGCCAAAGCTCCCCGCGCGGAAATTTCCGCGCCACTCCGGTCGACTACTGGGACGGCGAGGAATGAACCTTCGGCGCAAAGTGCGCATCGGTGAGCGTCTTCAAAAACGCCACCAGCGCCGCCTGCTCCGCCGTCGTCAATCCCAGGCCCGCGTCGGGATGCTTCGCGAGATTCGGATCGAGCGCCGCGGCCCGCTTCACCCCGTGATCGTAGTGGGCGACGACCTCCTCCAGCGTCGCGAAGCGCCCGTCGTGCATGTACGGCCCCGTCACCGCCACATTGCGCAGCGACGGCGTCTTGAACTTCCCCGCATCAGCCGCCTGGTCCGTCACCAACGCCCGCCCGCGATCCCGGCTCACGAGATCGAGCCCGTTGTTTTTAAACCCCTGGTCGGAAAACAGCGCGCCGCCGTGACAGTGAAAACAATCCGCCCCGCGTTTCCCGCGCACCGGATCGTACTCGGTCACAAATAACGCGAACCCCGCCTGTTCCTGCTCGGTCAAGACGACTTCGCCGCGCAGTGACCGGTCGAACTTCGAGTCGGCCGACACGGTGGTCAGCAGGTATTGTTCAAGTGCGAGCCCGATGCGCTCGGTCGTGATCTCGCGCGAGCCAAACGCCGCCATAAACGCGTCGCCGAGCTGCGCATCCTTGCCCAACTCCACCACCACGCGCGCAGGCTCCGCGTGCATCTCGATCGGATTCGTCATCGCCGCAGCCGCCTGATCGCGCACGCGCGGCTTGCTCCCGTCCCACGCAAAGCTTGGCGACCACGCGAGATTGAAGAGCGGCATGGCGTTGCGCCCACCCGCCGCCCCTTCGGCCCCGCGACTCAGCGCGACCGCATCGCTGAACGCCCGCTCCGGCGCATGGCAGCTCGCACAGGACTGCGTGCCATTGCCCGAGAGCCGCACCTCCGAAAACAGTTTCCGCCCGAGCGCGACGCCTTCGACCGTCAGCGGGTTGTCGTCCGGCAGTGCCGGCTGCGGAAAACCCGCGGGCACCGTGAACGCCCACGGGGTCGCAGGACCCTCGCGCTCCGGCTTGTTCTGTCGCGGCTGCACCGTCGCCGTCGTCGCGCGCGCCTCCAGCCAAAACCACGCCCGCTGCGCCGCCTGGGCCAGCTGGGCGGCGAGCGCGTCTCCCTTGCCCGAGTGGGTGGACTCACTGCCATCGTCGGCTGCGAGTTTCGCGTCGCGCAGCACCCGGGCGAGATCGAAGGCGAGCGACACGGTAGTCGCCCTCTCGACCTTAAACTCCGCCGCAAACCGCACCGGAATCGCCCGCACGTCCGTCGCGAGGTGGTACGAGAAGCCGCGCCCCGCTCCGCTCGCAGCCGCCCGCCATTTCCCTTCGAGCGCGAGAAACACGTAGCCGCCCTGCCAGCCCCAGTGGAGGCCGTTCACGAGGGGGTTCAGTGCATGCCCCGGCGGCCAGCGCCCGGGGTCACCGTGGTTCACGTCGGGCGGCAGTCCCACCACCAGCTCCAGTCCGACATAGTCACCCTCCGGCACGCCGCGCAGTTCCACCGCCAGCCGTCCGCTCTCCGCATCGATCACTCCATACTGCCCCGGCAACCGCACCAGCCCGCCATCGGCCCGCCCGAGCGCGACCTCCGAGACGAGCGCGGTCAGCCGCGTGATCTTCAATGTCTGGCCGGCCATCGTCACGACCTCGCCCGACGGCACGGCGAGGGACTTTCCCGCCCAGCGCGGTTCGATGGTCAACGTCAGGTCGGCCGCGCCGAGCGGCAGGATCCAGACCAGGAACATCACGACGAACCGCATGCCGGAACTCTGCCGGCGCGCCGTTAAGCCCGTGTGTGCCCCGCGACGCGCAATTGTTAAGCGGGTGTTAACGCCACCCCGGAGTTGCGCCCTCCCCCGCCCGCCTTCATACCTCCGCGCCACCCATGACCGCCGACGCCTCCGACTCCGGCCGCACGCGCCTGCTGATGATCGATGACGACAAAAAGCTTTGCCGCCTCGTCGCCAGCTACCTCGAACCGCTCGGCTTCGACGTGACCGCCGTGCACACCGGCCCCGAGGGCGTCGAGCGCGCCACCGCCCCGGGCGCGGCCTGGCACGCGCTGATCCTCGATGTGATGCTCCCCGGCCTCGACGGTTTCGAGGTGCTCAAGCGCATCCGCGCCCGCAGCGCCGTGCCCGTGCTCATGCTCACCGCCCGCGGCGACGAGACCGACCGCATCGTCGGTCTCGAAGTGGGGGCCGACGACTACCTCCCGAAGACCTTTTCCACGCGCGAACTCCTCGCCCGCCTCCGCGCCGTGCTCCGCCGGAGCACGCTCAACGCCGTCGCCGCCTCCAGCACGGACGCCCCGCCGAAGGAACTCGTCGTCGGCGAACTCCGTCTCAACCTCGACGCCCGCTCTGCGGTAATCGGCGCCGAGCCCCTCGTGCTCACCCCGGTCGAATTTGACCTGCTCGCCAGCCTCGCCAAGGCCAAGGGTCGCATCAAATCCCGCGAAGCCCTCCTCGACGAGGCCCGCGACCGCAACTACGACGTCTTCGACCGCTCGATCGACGTGCACATCTCGTCGCTCCGCAAGAAACTCCACGACGACGCCAAGGAGCCACGCTACATCCGCACGGTCCGCTCCGCCGGCTACATGATGGTCGGCCCGGAGTGACCGGCCGCCGCCCGCCTACTGCACGACGTACAGCTCGACGAGCGCCGTGCCCGTCGTGCCGCCCACGCCGCTCACGCTAGCCGTATAGCTGCCCGCGGCCAGCGTGACCACGAGCGCGGCGTCCTTGCTGCCATTCGCAAACGCAAAGGCCCCCGCCCCGCTGGCGGCCGTGGAGATTTCCGCGGCGTTGCCCGCGCTCGACCAGTTGTCGTTGGTGGCGAGCGCCGTCGATCCGGCGTAGAGCGTGAGCTGGGGATCGGCGAGTGCGTCGGACAGCCCCAGACCGGTGAGGGCGGGACCGGCGGCCCGGATCAACAGTTTCACCGTGCCGGTGCCGCTGACCACAAAGCCGGGGATCAGCACATTTTCACCGGTGCCGACAAAGGCGCGCGTGGACGCATTGATCAGTTTCGCGGTCGGCAAGGCCGCCGTGTCGGCATCATAGAGCTCCAGCAGCGCAACGCCGCTGCCACTTCCGGCGCCGACCGGCGTCGTGTAGGCTCCGGGCGCCAGCGTCGCCACGAGGGCCGCGTCCTTGCTCGCCGCCGCCAGGCCGAATGCCCCGGTCGAAAGAAAGGTGGCGCTGTCGGTCGCGAGCCAGTTGTCGTTGCTGGCGACCGTCGTCGCGCCCGAGACGAGCGAAAGGCTGGGGTCCGCCAGCGCACCCGTGACGCCGAAGCTCGTCAGCCCGGGACCGACCGCGCGCACGAGCATCTTCTTCGTCCCGGCCCCGGAGAGCACAAAGCCCGTGATCGGCGTGCCGGCACTCCCGCCGATCTGGGCGCGCGTCGCGATGTTGACCACGCGTGCCGTACCCGAGGAGCCGACGCCCGCCGCCGCCGTCGCCGAGTTGCCCACCCCGGAGAGCCCGCCCGCGCCGCGCGTGTCGTAGGTCGCGAGCACGGTGAGGGTCACGCGGTAGTTCGTCGCGACCGTCGTCGTGGAGAAACTCGTCTTGTCTCCGCCGCTGCTCGTGATCGTACCCGCCCCGGCGAGCGCAGCCCAGGTCACGGCATCGGGCGAAGTCTCGATCTTGTAGGTGGCGCCTTCGACGGAGGTCCACGCGATCGTCACCGTGCCGCCGGCATGGGTGGCGCTCACGCTGATCGCGGAGGCCTGGCTTGCACGGACGTACTCGGTCACGGTCTCATTGTTCGCGTTCACGGTGCCACCCGTGGGGTTGGCGAAGAAGGACCGTCCGACCATGTTGGGAAACCGGGGCGTGCCGTCCGCTTCGATGGTGAGGAAGTAGGCCCAGATGCCGCTGGGAAACTCCGGCGTCACGCAGAAGCGGACGTTGTACTCGTTGAGATCGAAGTCCGTGCCCTGCGTCTTGCCGAGATCGCCGAGATAGTCGTAGTCCTCGATATAATTGCCGAGCGGATACGCGGCGCCCACCGCCGGTCCGTACACCGAGGCGGGCAGCGTCGCGCTGCGGGCCTGCGCACGGGCGGCCCACGCGGGCAGGGTCGTGCGGCCGGTGGCTCCCAGGTTGGTCGTCCCATTGGTCCCGTCGCGCTTCACGTAGCCGGAGGTCATGCGCCGCAGGCCGCTCGCGGGATTCATCGGCGAGGAGTAGCCGTAGGGACCGTACACGGGCAGGCCGTCGGCGAGCCAGGCCACGATGGGCGAGTGCGCGGTCACGGGCGCAGTGCTCTCGGTGTAGAGCTTGGTGGTGGCATTGAACTCGACGTGGTCGCCGAGCAGGTAGCGGACGGCGGGCGCGTTGGCATGGTAGTGGTGATTGGTCATCGCCTGGTGGGCGAAGGCCGGGTCGAAGGTCACGCCCTCGTTGGCGTAGGCTTCGCGGTTCCACACCCCGTCGCCCCGGAGGCCGTTCACCGGCGAGGCATCGGCGCCGCTGGCGGTCGCGTACGAAAACGCATCGCGGTTGTCGAAGGCCGCGACCCCGTCCACAAAGTATCCGATGGCGCCGAGGCCCGTCAGCGTTTTGGTGGTGGGAATCGTCGGCGTGCGGGGGATGCGGTAGAGCACCGCGGTATTGGCCGGATAGCTGGGGAAGTTCTGGGTGTGCGCGGCGTTGAGATACCACGGCCCCATCACGTGGGTGCCGAGTCCGGTCGAGCGCAGGTAAACCCAGTTAGTCGAATACGATACCTGGATGATGCCCGCATAGCTGGGGGTAGTCTGCGCCGTGGTGCCACGGGTCCAGGTGGTGACCGCGGTGCCGGCGAGCTTGGTGGCGTCGGATTCATAGATCCGGGCGTACCGGCGGGTGCCGGAGGTCTGCCAGGAATCGAGCTGGGGATCGGCCGCCAGCGCGGAGGAGGCGCCGAGGGAAAAAGCGGCGGCGAGGGCGAAGAGGGACTTCATCGTGGGAGGGAGTTGCTGGCCCCATGAAACCACGCGGCGGTAAAGCGCGTGTGTGCCGCGGAAGGGAGTTTTGTTAAGCCGGCGTAAACGTTCGGGATTTTTCCTGCGGACTCGCGTAGGGTCGTCCCCGTTCGGTCGCGCCGTGCTCATGAAAGTCTCCTTTCCCCTCTCGCTCAAAGTCTCCCTCTGGCTGCTCGCCAACCTCCTCCTCCTGGCGACGGCGGGCGGCGCGTTCTATGTGAGCCAGTTCGGCGTCGGCTGGGAATCGCTCACGCGCGGCGCGCTCGGCGAGCGCCTGCAGGGCATCGGCGACTCCATCGCCAGCGACCTCAACATCGAGCCGGCGGGCGTGCGGCCCGCCATCCTCGGCTCACGCGCGCAGAAGTATGGCGCGGATTTTTTCCTCTTCGGGAACGACGGCACCCAGCTCGCCGGCGACGCGGTCACGCTGCCGGCCGAAGTCCGGGGTGAACTCCAACGCGGTTCCCAGCGTGGTGGCCCTCCGCCGGAGGGGCCCGGTGCCCGTCCCTCGCGCCCCCGGCCACCGCGCGGAGAAGGCCCGCCCGACGGCCGGCCACCGCCCGACGATCGCGGCCCGCCCGGCAAGGCGCCGCCGTCCGCCAACCGGCCCCCGCCGCCCGGGGAAGGCCGCATGAGCCAGGGCCGTTTCGTGTTTCACTCGGCTTCGCCCTCCGCGACCTGGATCGGCCTGCGCGTGCCGGTGCCGAATGACTTCGGCCGGCCGGTGCCCGGCACGGTGATCATCCGCGCTTCGTCGCTTTGGGCGATCGGACGGCTGCTGCACGCGGGGCCGTGGTTCGCGTTGGCGGCGGGCGCGTTCTTCCTCTCCGTCGTCTTCTGGCTGCCGCTCGTCGGCAGCATCACCCACGCCCTGAAACGCCTCAAGGGCGCGACCGAACGCATCGCCGAGGGCGAATTCCAAACGCGGGTCGATCTCCAGCGGCGCGACGAACTCGGTCATCTCGGCCACTCCGTCAACCGCATGGCCGAGCGCCTCGACACGCTCGTCAACGGCCAGAAACGTTTCCTCGGCGACGTTGCGCACGAACTCGGCTCCCCGCTCGGCCGCCTCCAGATCGCCACTGAAATCCTCGAAACGCGCGCCGATCCGGCGCTGCGTGAACACGTCGCCGACGTGCGCGAGGAGGTCGAGCACATGGCGGCCCTCGTCAACGAGCTGCTCGCCTTCACCAAGGCCGGCCTGCGCCCGCGCGACGCCGAACTCTCCGCCGTCGCGCTGGCGCCGCTCGTGCAGGAGGCGCTCGGACGCGAACACGCCCTCGCCCGCGTGATCGTGACCGTACCGGCGGGTCTTTCCGTCCGCGCCGATGCCACGCTGCTCGCCCGCGCCATCGGAAACCTGATCCGCAATGCGGTTCGCTACACGGAGGCCACGGCGGCGATCCAGGTCACCGCCCGGGCCGAAAACAACGGCGTCAGCCTCGTGGTCGAGGACGAGGGGCCGGGCGTGCCGCCCGAATCGCTCGCCCGCCTTGGCGAACCGTTTTACCGCCCCGAAATCGCCCGCACCCGCGAAACCGGCGGTGT
>JAPLTR010000980.1 GCA_026398065.1 Verrucomicrobiota bacterium
CAACAATCTCCAGAGCTTCGCTGACCTGGTCGACGACCAGACGGCGGCGATCTTCGTCGAGACGATCCAGGGCGAGAGCGGCATCAACCCCTGCACGCCGGAGTTCCTCGTCGGCCTGCGCAAGCTCTGCGACCAGCACAACCTCCTCCTGCTCCTCGACGAGGTGCAGTGCGGCATCGGACGCACGGGCCGGTTCTACGCGTACGAGGCCGCCGGCATCATCCCCGATGCGATCGGCATGGCCAAGGGCCTCGGCGGCGGATTTCCGATCGGCGCCGTGTGGGTGCGCGACCGGAGCGCGGAGCTGTTTCACCCGGGCAACCACGGTACGACCTTCGGCGGCACGCCGCTCGCGTGTGCGGCGGCGCTCGCCGTGCTCGACGTGATCGAGCGCGACGGCCTCCTCGAGAAGGTCCGCGTCAACGGTGCGCTGTGGTTCGCCGAGCTGAAGAAACTCGCGGTCGATTTCCCGAAACAGGTCGTCGCCGTGCGGGGCCAGGGCTACCTCGTCGGCGTGCAGCTCGCCTCCGACCCGGCGCCGTATCTGGCCGCGCTGCGCGAGCGCGGCCTGCTCGCGCCGAGCGCGGGTGGCAATGTCGTCCGCCTCCTTCCCCCCTTGAACGTCACGCCCGACGAACTCGCGAAATCCATCGAGATCTTCCGCGCCGTGCTCGCCGCCAAAGCCTGAGCCGGTCCGTGATTTTTCCCTCGTGAGCCGCCCGTTTCGGGCTTATGGTCCCCCGCTTTCCATGAAGCACTTCCTCAAAGAGACCGACTTTGCGCGGTCCGAGTTGCCCAAGCTTTTTGCCCTGGCGCGCGAGTTGAAACGGAAGCGCGGGAAGCGGGGCGCGCCGCGTCCGCTCGAGGGCCAGACCTGGGCGATGATCTTCTCCAAGTCGTCCACCCGCACGCGCGTCTCGTTCGAGGTCGGCATCCACGAGCTCGGCGGCAATCCCCTTTTCCTCAACAAAAACGACATTCAGCTCGGCCGCGGCGAGACCGTCGAGGACACCGCGCGCGTGCTCTCGCGCTTCGTGCACGGGCTGATCGTGCGCACGTTTGACCACAGCGAGGTCGAGCGCCTCGCGGCCTCCGGCTCCGTGCCGGTGATCAACGCGCTGACGGATTTTCTCCACCCCTGCCAGATCTTCACCGACGCCTTCACCATGACGGAGCGCTGGGCGAAGGGCACGACGGGCGCGAAGCTCGTCGAGTCGCTGCGCGGGCGGAAGATCGCCTTCCTCGGCGACACGGCCTGCAACATGGCCAATTCGTGGATCCTCGGCGCCAATCTCTTCGGCATGAAGATCTCCCTGGCGGGCCCGAAGGAGTTCGCGCCCTCGGCGGAGTTCAAGGCGCACCTCGCCACGGAGAAATTTCCCGGGGGCGGCAGCTATCATTTCACCACCGATCCGTTCGAGGCCGTGCGCGACGCCGACGTCGTTTACACCGACGTCTGGGTGAGCATGGGCAAGGAGGACGAGAAGCAGGAGCGCATCCGGGTGATGTCGCCCTACGTCGTGACGGCGAAACTCTTCGCCGCGGCGAAGAAGGACGCGCTCTTCATGCACTGCCTGCCCGCCCACGCCGGCGAGGAGGTGACGCAGGAGGTTCTGGACAACCCGCGCTCGATCATCTTCGACGAAGCGGAAAACCGCCTGCACATGCAGAAGGCGATCTTGGCGACACTCGCCGCCGCGAGGCGCTGAGGCGCGGCGGCCTCACGGCTGCAGGATGAAAATGTAGCCGCTGCTGCGGGCCCGGAAATTTCCCGTGGCCAGGTCGCCATCGTCGATCCGGGCGTCGATCTCCTGCATTTGCGCGACACTCACGGTCGGCTCGAAAATCGAGATGCCGGCGGTGATGCCGAATTGCTGGTAGTCCCAGTCCCATTGCCCGCCCACCGCGGTGTCCTGCGCCCACGCGGCGTCCTTGATCTCGCCCGACATGCCGGTGGGCAGGACGCGCGGCGTGCCGTCGGGCGGCCAGGCGCCGTGTTTGAGCGCGTAGGTTTCGAAGCCCTGGGCAAACGTGCGAAGATCGCTCACGAGCCGGGCGTTCTGGGCGTTGCGCTTCACGCGCGCCATCGCGGGCAGCGCGATCGCGGCCAGCAGGCCGATGATCACGACGACGACCATGATCTCCACCAGGGTAAACCCACGTTGGCGCGCGGGCAGAAAGTGACGGGTGGGGGCGGGCACGGGGGAAGGGTAGCAGGATTCGGGACGGAACGCCATTGGTAGTGACCACCGGGAGGAGAGGAAAAAAACGCCCGCCCCGGGACGGGAGCGGGCGGCGGTCAAACCGTGGAGGCGGGCGACGGCTTACGGTTCGAGGATGAGTGTGAACCGGCCGCTGTATTTCTGAAACCGTCCGGTGCTCAGGTCGCCGTCGTCGATCTTGGCGTCGATCGCGGTCATCTGGGCGTCGGAGGCGGTCACGCCAGTCACCGAGATGCCGGCGGTGTTGCCGTTGAGGTTGAGATCCCAGTTCCAGCGGCCGCCAATGGAGTTTTTCTGGGTCGTCCAGGCGGCGTCCTTGAGTTCGCCCGACATGCCGGCGGGCACGACGCCCGTGCCGGCATTGGGCGGCCAGCCGCCGTTGCGGGTGGCATAGGTTTCAAAGGCCTGGGAGAAGGTGCGCAGATCGGAGATGAACCGGGTGTTCTGCGCGCTTTCCTGGACCCGTTGGAAGGCGGGGATCGCCATGGCGGCGAGCAAACCGATGATCACGACGACAATCATGATCTCGACGAGGGTGAATCCCGCGCGGCGGGGTCGCGGGGGACGGAGGGGTGATGTTTTCATGGTGAGACCGAGGCATGGATGGAATGATGAATAATAATCGAATCCTGACGCCCCGATGATCCACGGGGGCGTTATAGGCTCAACGCTCCCGGAGTAAACGCTCCGTGAAACCCCGTACGTGTAACCCTCGGGGCATCTACGTGTTCTTACTCTTTTCATGGGGGCGCCGATCCGCGGTGGGCCGGGCTCCCCCGATCCTGCGGCAGTCCGTACGGTGGGAGGGGCTTTGCGCCCCGGCCCGTTGCGGCGGCGAAGAAGTCGGGGCGTAAAGCCCCTCCCACCGCTTCGCTCTCGATCACTCGGAATCGGTTCCCTTCGGAGGCGGATCGCGTTTTTCTTTTGCGCGCCACCGCGCGATCTCGCCACACTCGGACTCCCATGAAAATCGTCCTCGCATACTCGGGCGGCCTCGACACGTCCGTCATCGTTAAATGGCTCAAGGAAACTTACGACGCGGAGATCGTAACCTTCGCCGCCGACGTCGGCCAGGAGGAGGAGCTGAAGGGCCTCGACAAGAAGGCGCTGAAGACCGGCGCGTCGAAGCACTACACCCTCGATCTCGTCGAGGAGTTCGCGCGCGACTTCATCTACCCGATGATCCGCGCCAACGCGATCTACGAGGGCCAGTACTACCTTGGCACCTCGATCGCGCGCCCCCTCATCGCCAAGGCGCAGGTCGAGATCGCGAAGAAGGAAAAGGCCGACACCGTCGCGCACGGCGCCACCGGCAAGGGCAACGACCAGTGCCGTTTCGAGCTCACCTACATGGCGCTCGCCCCCCACCTCCAGATCATCGCCCCGTGGAAGATCGAGGCCTACCGCGAGCTCTTCCCCGGCCGCGCCGAAATGATCGCGTACTGCGCGAAGCACAACATCCCCGTCGAGGCCTCGCTCAAGAAGCCCTATTCGATGGACCGCAACCTCCTCCACATCTCCTACGAGGCCGGCATCCTCGAGGATCCGTGGTTCGACCCGACCACGAAGGAGAACAAGGGCATGTTCAAACTCTCCGTCGCCCCCGAGGACGCTCCGGACAAGGCCGAGTACGTCGAGATCGATTTCGTGAAGGGCAACGCCGTCGCCGTGAACGGCAAGCAGCTCACCCCCGGCGGCGTCCTCAAGGCGCTCAACAAGCTCGGCGGCAAGCACGGCATCGGCCGCGTTGACCTCGTCGAAAATCGCTTCGTCGGCATGAAGAGCCGCGGCGTGTACGAGACCCCGGGCGGCACGATCCTGATGCAGGCCCACCGCCAGGTGGAGTCGCTCACGCTCGACCGCGAGGTGCTGCACCTCCGCGACGGCTTCATCCCGAAGTACGCCGAGCTCGTCTACAACGGCTTCTGGTTCGCCCCCGAGCGCGAGATGCTCCAGGCGATGGTCGACGAGAGCCAGCGCTTCGTGACCGGCACCGTCCGCCTCAAGCTCTACAAGGGCAACATCATCACCTGCGGCCGCAAGTCGAAGTATTCGCTTTACGACGACAAGATCGCGTCGATGGAAGGCGTGAAGAGCTGGTACAACCAGAGCGACGCGACCGGCTTCATCCGCCTCAACGGCCTGCGCCTCCGCGCCCGCAACCTCGCACAGGGCGGCCCGAAGGTCTGAGGACGGGCTCATCGCCATGGGTTCCTGCGGCGGCACGGCTCGAGGTAGGGAC
>JAPLTR010000492.1 GCA_026398065.1 Verrucomicrobiota bacterium
ACGCCAGCTTCCGCGGCCGCAAGGGCTCGTTCTATGAAGGCGGTTTCCGCGTCCCCCTGATCGTCCGGTGGACCGGCCGCATCAAGCCCGGCACCACCAGCGACCTCGTCTGCGGCTTCGAGGACTGGATGCCCACCCTGCTCGAACTCGCCGGCGCCGCCTCCTCCACCCCCCGCGACATCGATGGGATCAGTTTCGTCCCGACCCTCTTCGGCGGCACCCAACCTGCCCGTCCTTTCCTTTACCGGGAGTCTCCTGGCTATGGCGGCCAGCAGAGCGTGCGCGTCGGCGACTGGAAGGCCGTCCGCCAAAACCTCATGCCTCGCCCCGTGAAGGCCAAGGCCAGGGTCACGATCAAGACCGAACTCTACCATCTCGCCACCGATCCCACCGAGACCACCGACGTCGCCGCGCAGCATCCCGAGGTCGTCGCCCGCCTCGAAAAAATCCTCCGCGAACAGCACACGCCCTCCAGGGATTTCCCGCTGCCCGCCCTCGACCAAGTTCGCTGACTTCCGTTACCATCCTCCGCCCGCATCGTCTTTGCCGTACCTCGTTCATCCCGAATCGACCCACCCTGTCTCATGATTCACCGTCGTTTCCTTGCCCCCTTCCTCGCCCTGCTCGCCACCGCCGTGTCGCTTGCCGCGGCGGACCGCGCGCGCCCCCGCAATGTCGTCATCATCTACGCCGACGACCTCGGCTACGGCGACGTGAGCTGCTACGGCGCGAAACGCGTCAGCACCCCCAACATCGACCGCCTCGCCAAGGAGGGCCTGCGCTTCACCTCGGGCTACGCCACCTCCGGCACCTGCACCCCCTCGCGTTTTGCGCTCATGTCCGGCGAGTATCCATGGCGTCGTGACGGCACCGGCGTCCTCCCCGGCGACGCCGCCCTCGTCGTCGACCTCACTCGCGTCACGCTCCCCACCGTCTTCAAGCGCGCCGGCTACACCACCGGCGCCGTCGGCAAATGGCACCTCGGCCTCGGCACCGCGATGGAGCAGATCGATTGGAACCAGCCCGTCGGCCCCGGTCCGCGCGAGGTTGGCTTCGACTACAGCTTCATCATGGCCGCCACCGCCGACCGCGTGCCCTGCGTCTATCTGGAAGATCAGCGCGTCGTCGGCCTCGACCCGAAGGACCCGCTCCGCGTAAACTATAAGGAGCCGTTTCCCGGCGAGCCCACCGGCGTCTCCGATCGCGCCAAACTGAAACTGGACTGGTCGCACGGCCACAACATGGGCGTCGTCAATGGCATCGGCCGCATCGGCTACTACACCGGCGGCAAGGCCGCGCAATGGGTCGACGAGGACATGGCCGACACGTTCACGCGTCAGGCCGTCGCCTTCATCACGCGCGAAAAAGACCGCCCCTTCTTCCTCTACTTTGCCCCGCACGACATCCACGTGCCCCGCGTCCCGAATCCCCGCTTCGTCGGGAAAACCCAGATGGGCGCGCGCGGCGACGCCATCGTGCAGCTCGACTGGGAGGTCGGCGAAGTGCTCGCGACCCTCGAGCGCCACGGCCTCGCCAAGGATACCCTCGTGATCCTTTCCAGCGACAACGGCCCCGTGATCGACGACGGCTACAAGGACGCCGCGGTCGAGCGCCTCGGCGAACACCGCCCGGCCGGCCCGATGCGGGGCGGCAAGTACAGCCGCTTCGAGGGCGGCACGCGCGTCCCCTTCATCGTGCGCTGGCCCGCCCAGGTGAAACCCGGCGTCTCCGACGCCCTGGTGAGCCACATCGACTTCGTCGCGACCTTTGCCGCCATGACCGGCCAGAGGCTCGCCGAAAAGGACGCCCCTGACAGCCTCGACCACACCGCCGCCCTGCTCGGCCAGTCGCCGCGCGGCCGCGACTACGTGATCGAGCACGCCGGCCGGTTGGCGCTGCGCGAGGGCAAGTGGAAATACATCGTGCCCGCCCCGCAGGGCGTCGCCGTGCAGAAGAACACCAACACGGAGACCGCCAACCTCCCGTCGCCCCAGCTTTACGATCTCACGACGGACATCGGCGAAACCAAGAATCTAGCCGCCGCCGAGCCCGCCCGCGTCGCCGCGATGGCCGAGAAGCTCACCGCCCTCCAAAAAGCCGGCCGCACGCGTCCGTAAAACGTCTCAAGCCGCCGGGCCATAACGTCCTCGCCAACGGTGGCAAAAAGACCCGGATTGCCCTTGTCGGTGCCACCCAAATGCACCACGTTTGCGAACCATGGTCCGCCGCTTCTTCTCCGTCCTGGCGGTGCTCGTCGCCACTGTCGTCTGCGCCAGTGCCCAGGTAGTCGTCTTCACGTGGTCGTCCGGCGCCGAGACCGGCAACTTCAACACCGCCGCCAACTGGATCGGCAGCACCGTCCCGACCTTCGACGCCGAACACCCCGCCCACCTCCAGTTCGGCGATTGGTCGACCGGCACGCCGACAGTGAACCTGGATGTCTCGTTCACGGCCACCTCACTGACGTTTAACGCCCCCTACACGGAGTACCAGCTCGGTTCCTCCAATGCCTCCGTCCTCAGCCTCGGCGCCGGCGGCCTCACGGTGTCCCAGAGCCCGGTCACCTTCGCGAGTTCGCTGCCGATCATCCTGACGGCCATCCAGCCTTGGACGCTCGATTCCAATGTCACCGTCGCCTCAACGATGACCGGACCCGGCGGCATCACCCAGAGCGGCTCCGCCTACCTGACGCTGAGCGGGCTCAATACCTTTTCGGGCGGGGTCAGTCTCTCCGGGGGCGCGCTCATCCTCGCCGCCTCCTCGACGGCGAACATGAGCGGCAATGTCGTCACCAGCGTGATCAGCGGACCGCTCGGCACCGGCACCCTGACGATTGCCAACTGCGCCGAACTGCGGGTCAGCGACAACCAGACCCTCCACAACGCCATCGTCATCACCGCCGAGCGGCTCACCGCCTACCTCGACTACGACAGTCTCATCCTGGCGGGCGTGATCACGGGCACAGGAAACCTGACGAAAACCGGTTACGGCGACCTTACGCTCAGCGGCGCCAACACCTTCTCCGGCGGCGTCTCCCTGAACGACGGCGGTGTGCTCTACATCAACACGTCCTCCCTCGCAACCGTCGTCTCGGGCGTCGTCACGAGCGTCACCTCCGGCCCCCTCGGCACCGGCACCTTGGAGCTCTCCAACAGCGCCACCCTCACCAACAGCGGGACCACCACCACCCTGCACAATGCCATTCATCTCTTCACCGAGGGCGGCGGCTACCTCGACACCGGCGCCGGCAGCCTGACCCTCGCGGGTGTCATCACGGGCGCAGGCGGGTTCAACAAACTCGGCTCCGGCACGCTCACCCTCACGGGCGACAACACCTTCGGCGGGCCCCTCGAAGTCCGGGAAGGCACCCTCCTCCTCGGCCGCAGTGGCGTGGCCGGTTTCGACAGCGAGTGGACGATCACCTCCAGTCCTGTCGGGCGCGGCCACCTGATCCTCGGCTCGACCGACCCCACCACCACCCACACCACGCTCGCCCCGGTCCCCGGCTCGGGCCAGATCACCCTGTATAATCCCGTCATCCTGAAGACCGACACGTTCATCGGTCAGGCGGGTTCGTCGGACCAGCTCCGGTTCGACACGAAGCCCGGCCTCAGCAGCGGACTGCGGGGCAACAGCTCCGAGATCACCGTCACGGTGAAGGGCGGCGTCCTGGTCCTCGCGGCCACGCCAGGCGGCGACATGCTCGATACCGCCAATCTCAACAACATCGCGGTCGATGGCGGCGGCGCCGTGGTCTTCGCGTTTCGCACCGCGCTGCCCACCACGGGTGTCTCCGGCGCCGCCGGCAGCTACGTCGGGGTCTCCGATGGCGTCCTCTCCGGCAACCCGATGGGCTTTCACGTCGCCTCCGGCTACGATCCCAGCCTGCTGCTCGCAAAACTCACGCCCGCGAGCTTCGCCGGCACCTTCGGTCTCGACTCCGAAACTCCCGCCTCGCCCGCGAGCTTCGCCGGCTCCCTCGATTTCTCCAATTTCTCGCACGGCGATTTCGGCGGCATCGGCACCCTCTCCTCGGCGATCCTCACCAGCAGCGCCACGCTCTTCGCCCCCACCTCCACCGGCCGGCTCACCTTCTCCGCCCTCAACAGCGGCATCCTCCAGATCGATACCGCCCTGCTGTCCGCCCACAATCTCACCAACGTGGTCATCGGCCGCGACGACGGCCGCGCCGACCGCGGCACCGTCATCCTGACCAGCAGTTCCAACAACTACACCGGCGGCACCAACCTGAAGAGCGGCACCCTCGCCGTCGGCGACGCCACGGCCCTCGGCACCGGCCCGCTCACCGCGTCCAACGCCACCACCGCCCCCGTGACGTCCGCCGACGCTCCGAAGCTCACGACGACCGTCGGCACCCGCGCCCCCCTCAACCTCACCCTGCCCAACAATCTCGTCGTTGACACCTCGTATGCGTCCGGTGCGTTCGGCCTCGGCCTCGGCGGCACCGACAATTTCACGCTGTCCGGCACCGTCACCGGCTCCGGCGTCATCGACAAGTACGGCGCCAGCAACGTCACCCTTTCGGGCAACGGCGCTGGCTTCACGGGTCACATCAACATTCTCGGCGGCACCCTCACCATTGGGGCCGGCGGCACCACCGGTGCGATCTCCGCCGACGTCACCAACAACGCCGCGCTCGCCTTCAACCGCTCCGATGCCCTCACCTACGGGGGCAGCATTTCCGGCAGCGGCACCCTCACCAAGCTTGGCGCCGGCACGCTCACCCTGACCAATACCAACAGCTTCGTCGGCGGCACCACCATCAGCAGCGGCACGCTGGCCATCGGCTCCGGCGGCACCGGTGGGCTGATCATCGGCAACGTCACGAACAACGCCACCCTCGCCGTCAACCGCTCCGACGCCGTGTCCTTTGGCGGCATCATCTCCGGCACCGGCAATCTCCTCAAGCAGGGCGCCGGCACCCTCACGCTGACCGGGACCAACACCTACAGCGGCACCACCCGCATCGCTGGCGGCACCGTCTCGATCAGCAGCGCCGCCAATCTCGGCTCCAGCGATGTCGTCTTCGAAGGCGGCACCCTCCGGACCACCGGCGCCGCCAATCTCACCCTCAACAATTTTTTCAACCTCGGCGGTGACGGCACCGTCCGCAACGACCTCACCGGCGGCTCCGTCCTCACGCTCGCCAGCAACATCAGCCTCAACGGCTACGTGATCACCTTCACCGGCGCCGGCGCCACCCAGGCCGCTAGCATCAACCAGGCCGCCGACCTCGTCGTGGATGGCGGCAACCTTACCCTCACCAATACCGAGGGCAACAGCTACGACGGCCCCACGTTCGTCCGCAACGGCGGCACGCTCGCCACCGGCGCCGCCAACACCATGCCGACCAGCCCCCGCACGGCGCTGATCCTCGACGACACCGGCACGGGCGCGTCCACCTTCGCCCTCGGCGGCTTCAGCAACTCCCTCGCCTCGCTCGCGGGCGCCTCCAGTTCGCTCGTCACCCTCGGCACCGGCACCCTCACCATCGGGACCGCCACCGGCACCAACACGTTCGCCGGCACGATCAGCGGCACGGGCGGCAGCCTCGTGAAGGACGGCCTCAGCACCCAGATCCTCTCCGGGGCCAACACCTACACCGGCACCACCACCATCAGCGCGGGCAGCCTCGTCATCGGTGCGGGCGGCACGAGCGGCTCGCTCGCCGGCAACATCGTCAACAACGCCACCCTCATCTTCAACCGTTCCGACGCCTCCACCTATGCGGGCGTCATCTCGGGCTCGGGCACGCTCGCCAAGCAGGGCGCCGGCACCCTCAGCCTCACCGGCGCCAGCACCTTCACCGGCGGCACCACGGTCACCGGCGGCACGCTCGCGATCGGCGCGGGCGGGACCACCGGCTCCCTCGCCGGCAACATCGTCAACAACGCCACCCTCGCCTTCAACCGCTCCGACGCCACCACCTACTCCGGCGTGATTTCCGGCACCGGCGCCGTCGCCCAGCAGGGCTCGGGCGTCCTCACCCTCAGCGGCGTCAACACCTACACGGGCGGCACGGTCTTCACCGCCGGCACGCTGCTCGTCGGGGCGGACAGCGCCCTCGGCCAAGCCTCCGGCGGCCTGACCTTCGGCGGCGGCGCCCTCAAGGTGTCCACCGGTCTCACCAGTGCCCGCGCCATCACCCTCAGTTCCGGCGGCGGCACCATCAATACCAACACCTACGGCGTCACCCTCTCCGGCGTCATCTCCGGCACCGGCGGGCTGACCCATCAGGGCACCGGCATCCTCACGCTGTCCGGCACCAACACCTACACCGGAGGCACCACCGTTCAGGGCGGCGGGGTCCTCGACTTCACCTCCAATCTGAATCTCGGCGCGGCCGCCGGCGGCGTCACCCTCAACGGTGGTTACCTCCGCACGCAGGCTGCGATCGGCGATTTCACCCATCCCATCGTGCTCGGCGCCAGCGGTGGCAACCTCAACACCAACGGCCTCGACTCCACCTTCAGCGGCCAGATCACCGGCAGCGGCTCTCTCGTCGTCCAGTCCCAGACCGGCAATGGCAAGCTGACCCTCAGCAACCCGGGCAACAACTACACCGGCGCGACCTTCGTGGACAGCGGCATTCTGGAGATCTCCGTGATCAATGCCCTCCCGGTCACGACCGCCCTCACGCTTTCCAACAGCGCAAACCTCGATGTGGATGCCAACCAAACGGTCGCCAGTCTCGCAAGCAGTTCGACCAGCACGTCGGTCGACATCGACAGCGGCAAGACCTTCAAGGTCGACGGCACGGCCAGCACCTCGTTCGCCGGCGTCATTGAGGGCGCGGGTTCCTTTGCCAAAAGCGGCTCGGGCACGCTGAGCCTCACCAATACCAACACCTTCACCGGCGGCACCACGGTCAGCGGCGGTATCCTCAGCATCGGCGACGGCGGAACCACTGGCACAGTCCCGGGCAACATCGTGGACAACGCCACCGTCGCGTTCAATCGCTCCAACGCCCTGACCTACACCGGTGTCATCTCCGGCACCGGCGGCCTGCTCAAACAGAGCGCCGGCCTGCTCACGCTCTCCAGTGCGAACACCTACGCCGGTACCACGGTCATCACCGGCGGCACACTCCGCATCGGCACGGTCAACGCCCTGCCGGCCACCACCCAGCTCACCATCGGCCCGGGCGCGACGCTCGACGTGCTCAACCACCAGACCATCGCCGGCTTCCTCGGCGCCGGCGATGCGACGTCCACCCTCCAGCTCTCCGGCGGCACCACGTTCACAGTGGCGATGCCCCTCGCCAACGCCACCACCACGTTTGCCGGCAATGTGACCGGCGCCGGCATCTTTGCCGTCAGCGGTGCCGGCAACGACGTCGTGAACCTCACGGGCGCCGTTTCCAACACCGGCGGCACGCAGATCGGCACCGGTGCCACGCTCGTCATTGGCACCGGCGGTTCCATCAGCGGCCCCATCACCACCACCGGCACGCTGACCTTCGGCAATTCGGGCCCGCCCCAGACGTTCTCCAACGTCATCTCCGGCACCGGCGGCATTTCCGCCACCTCCGGCACCACCACCCTTTCAGCGCCCAAGCTTTACACCGGCCCGACCAACATCACCGGCGGCAAGCTTCTCGTGACCAATGTCACGGGTTCGGGCACCGGCACCGGCACCGTCACCGTCGGCAGCGGCGGCATCTTCGGTGGCACCGGCACCATCAGCGGGCCCCTCGTGCTCAACAGCGGCGGCATCGTGTCGCCGGGCGCTAGCCCCGGCACGCTCAGCGTCGGCCCCACCACCTTCGCCGGCGGCGCGCACTTCGCCTTCGAGATCAACAATGCGGGCGGCACCGCCGGCACCCACTGGGACCTCCTCAGCATCAGCGGCCTCCTCTCGATCACCGCCACCTCGGGCAGCCCGTTCATCATCGACATCACGTCGCTCGATTCCGGCAACAACCCCGGTCTCACCGCCAACTTCACCTCGTCCGGCACTTACAGCTGGCTGTTCGCGTCCGCCAGCGGCGGC